>ONPM01000074.1 GCA_900319715.1 uncultured Prevotella sp. | reverse complement strand
CCTATACCTTTGATGGCAGTAGCCAAGAATTGTGTAGCTGTATCACCAACAAGGGCCAATTTAAACGATGGTAACCCTGACAGGTCGCCTTTTAACAACCTTTTTAGTTCCTTAAATAGAAGCATTCTTCATCTGAACAATTTGTGCCTCGCAGATCCCGAACAAGACATTGTCTCACTTGAGCCATTTCGTACATATTAACAAAAAGTGTGGGAACTGTACCAATTGATTATCCAAAATTTCTGGCTACTAGCATGGGTTGCCAGTCATGGAAGAGCCTTGGTAGACACTTTTTCCATATATGTATCCCCACTCATCTGTTTCTACTTTCGCTTGACTTCCGAGCAAAGACGGTGCAAAGTTACTCATTTTTGTCCAATTTACCTTCGATTTTTAATGATTTTACCTTATTTAATGATAAATATGACGAAATCCGGGCTAATATAATCTAATTAAATAAAAAGAGCACAATCTAAAAGAGTTCTCTCTCTACAATTCTGTCCAAGACTTCTTTCCTGATATGTGGACCGTCATAGAAATCAGACCCGTTGAGCCCCTCATCAGCTGGATTAAAGCTACCAATGAGCTGAATATTATTATTATTGGCATAATTCTTAAAAAAGTCCATAGCATCCATAGCTCCTTTTGATTTTAAGAGTTTCCTATAAAAAATAGGATGAAAAGGACTACATACGAAGTGAATTTTTACGTTGTCGGCCTTTACGTTTTCCATAAGTTTTGTAAACAAGGCAACTCGATCCTCAGAAATATCATTGAAATCTTTGAAAAGGTGAAAATGCGTGGTACGTGCTTTCCCGTCAATAACCGCTTGGGGAGCTTCGCGGACTGATCTGCTCCAGCAAAAAGATCCGTCTGTTCGAAAGGTCTCCCCTTCATTATTGATGGCAGTCTTAACATATCTCAAATTGTTGTTATCGGTCATACATGAATGAAGAGCAGTCTTAAAGTAGGATATGGAGAAAAGGTTCCAAACTATGTCCCAGTCAATTCTTTGTCCTGTTACATCTTTTCCCATGTACTCATTTACATAATCTCCTAAACACTTCCATCTGTCATCGAGATAATGACCGTTGAAAACATATGGGTCTGCGGAAATCAGCAAATTGGAATAGTGTATGTTGAAATCCTTACATATTTGATAAAAAGCGATAATATCTTCAATTTGGCAACTTGACACACTGAGATTCAAGAAGGAAGAACCGTGTAAGATGTCTTTGGAGACAGTCATGATACGACTTGAACCTAAAGCGAGATAGTCAAATTTCTCTCCTTTATGTAATTCGGCAAACTGAAGTTTATAAATTCGCTCGTCAATATCAGTTATTCCTTCAACATTGTATCCTTCTTTTATTCCTTCAATAACTTTATCAATGTACTTTTGGGATTGATATATATGTCCGGGATCAAGAGTGTAGTTGACAAGTACAATCCCACCGAAAATTGGGACAAAAATGGTCAAAATATAGAAAATAAAATGTTTCATGCTGTTTCTGAAATCAAAGAATAATACTTGTGTACCAACAAGGTTGTCGCAAAACACGGGGATTAATCATTTGACAAGGTTGCCGAGGATGTCGCGCGTCAGTTCTTTGGTGATGGAACGGGTGGCGGCACTGGTGGCGTTCTTCACCACACGGCCTGTGGCTGAAGTCTTCGACTTCGTCTTCTTGCCCGTCACCTTGTCGCTGATGTAGGTGCCGAGGATGGTGGCCAACGTGCCAGTGACAGCGGTGATAATGGCTTTCCACACCTTACTCATCATACCGGGCTTCTGCTTGCCCTTGGCCTTCTCCTCTTCCTTGGCGGCTGCCTCTTCTTCCTGAGCCTTCATCTGCTCTTCGGCCTCGGCCATGATGATCTCGAAAGCACTCTCACGGTCGATGGGCGTGTCGTATTTGCCAGCGATACGGCTCTGCTTGATGATGTCGAGACGCTGACCTTCGGTGATGGCTCCGATCTGGCTGAGTGGGAACAGGATCTTCGCACGTTCCACGATGCCAGGAGCACCCTTTGCATCAAGGAAGGAGACAAGGGCCTCGCCAGTCTCGAGGTTCATGATGGCCTCGTCGGTCTTGAACTCGGGATTGGCTCTGAAAGTGTCAGCAGCGGTCTTCACGGCTTTCTGGTCCTTCGGGGTGTAGGCTCTTAAAGCATGCTGCACACGGTTACCCAACTGGCCGAGGATGTTCTCGGGAATGTCCGTCGGACTCTGGGTGATGAAGTAGATACCTACGCCTTTCGAACGGATGAGGCGGATGACCTGTTCAATCTTGTCGAGCAGTGCCTTCGAGGTGTCGGTGAAGAGCATGTGGGCCTCGTCGAAGAAGAACACGAGTTTGGGCAGTTCCAGATCGCCCACCTCGGGCAGGGTAGAGTAGAGTTCGGAGAGGAGCCACAGCAGATAGGTGGAGTAGAGTTTGGGCTGCATCATCAGTTTGTCGGCAGCCAGCACACTCATCACACCCTTGCCGCCTTCGGTCTGGATGAGGTCGTAGATGTCGAACGAGGGCTCACCGAAGAACTTGTTGGCTCCTTGTGTCTCCAACTGGAGAAGGGCACGCTGGATGGCGCCGATGGTCTGGGCGGAGATGTTGCCGTATTTCGTGGTGTACTGCTTGGCATGTTTCGACACCCAGTCGAGCATGGCCTGCAGATCCTTGAGGTCGAGCAGCAGCAGACCACGGTCGTCAGCGATGCGGAAGACGATGTTGAGCACACCGTCCTGCGTCTCGTTCAACTGGAGCAGTCGTGAGAGCAGCATCGGCCCCATCTGCGAGATGGTGGCACGCATGGGATGACCCTGTTCGCCGAAGACGTCGTAGAATCTGACGGGACAGGGCTGGAACTGCGGGTTCTCAATGCCGAACTCGGGCATGCGCTTCTCGATGAAACCGCTCATCTTGCCTGTCTGCGAGATGCCGCTGAGGTCGCCCTTCATGTCAGCCATGAAGCAGGGCACGCCTGCCTGGCAGAACGTCTCGGCCATCACCTGCAGCGTGACGGTCTTTCCTGTACCCGTGGCTCCGGCAATGAGTCCATGACGGTTGGCCATCTTACCTGTAATGCTGAGCGCACCGTTGGCGCAATGGGCGATATACAGCCCTCTCTCTTTGTCTAACATATTATATAATACTTAAGTTGTTCTGTTTGTTGATTGGCTTATACGTCGCGGTTGAAGAGCATGCGATATTCGACGGGTGTCATGCCGACCGCCTCCTGGATGCGGCGCTGGAGGGTACGGATGTTCTTCAGCCCACTCTCCTCGGCAACGGCGGCAATGCTGTATTGGGGCTTGTCGCGCAGCAGACGCATCGCCAACAGCGTGCGAAGGTTGTCGAGATAGGCATCAGGCGAAGTGTAGATGCTGCTGCGACGGAACAGACGGACGAGACGCTCATGGCTGACACCAAGGAGTTTGGCGAGGGCTTTCGAGTCGAAGTCGGGCAGACTCAGTACATGATCCTGCTCTACACGGATTTCGAGGAGGGCCATCAACTGACCGTCGTCCTGCAGGTCGGCATTGCGCTGACGCTCGATGTTCTTAGACAATATCTCACGGGCTACCTCCGCACGGCGGCGCAGTTCTACGTCTTCCTCCAGCCGCTGAGAGAGGTCGAGATTACGCTCCACGAGACGTATAATCTCGTTTTTCAGTTGGTCTACCTCATGGCGCAAAGCCTCGTTATCGGCTTGCATCTGTTTGATCTCTTTCTCTGTCATAAGCAGTTCTAAGCAAAAAGGCTTCCGCTGTGGGAAGCCTTTGAAAGTTATTTGGATTAGTTGTATTTCAGTATCTGTCCCGGCATCAGGCGGATGGACTTGCCTATGCGGTTTAACTTGCATAGCGAGTCGACGGTGGTGTGACACTTGCGGGCGATGCTCTGGAGGGTCTCGCCCTTTTTCACCTTATGGAAATGTACTTCTGACGTGAAGGAAGCAGAGGGGGCTGCGACAGCCATCTCAACGTCGTCCTCATCCTCGTCGCTATCAAAGCGTCCCAAATTGCTGTTGCCGCTGACACCACGCAGACGAGTTGCCTGGGCCGACTCACGGGCATAATTGCTGCGGCGGAATGTGTAGAAGTCACCAGTGACATCCTGATTGCGGAAGTCGAACATCAGTGCCGGGTTGAGGGCTACACCACAGACACGGGTCTCGAAGTGCAGATGGCTACCCGTGCTGCGGCCTGTGTTACCACCCAGTCCTATGGGGTCACCTGCCTTCACTTCCTCATTCTCACGTACAAGTTGCTTAGACATGTGGCCGTAGTAGGTCTCCAATCCGTTATAGTGGCGGATGACCACATACTTGCCATAGCCACGCGGCTCATATTTCACGATGCGCACCTTGCCGCTGAATGCAGCACGGATGGTGTCGCCGATATAAACCTTGATGTCGAGTCCCTTGTGCTGGCGTCCCCAACGGGCTCCGAAGTTGGAGGTAATCACACGACTGTCCGTCGGCATGCAGAAACCTCTGAGGTCGATAGTGGTCTCGTCGGGAAGGGAGGAACCATTGTAATGTGTCAGTTCGTTGTCCCACTCCTCATAGAGGTCACCGGCGGGATTCTCAAACAATTCCTGTTCAATCAGTCTATTGAGTACTATGGAGTCAACAGCCTTCATTTTCCTGTCTACTGGAGCCTGACGCGCTAACAGATCCTGACCTTGCGAAGGCAGGGAATTAAACGTCATTAATGCTAATAAAACTGTTGTCTTAAAAATCTTAATTGTTATCATTATGGGTTCTGGTTTGTCTTGTTAGAGTGAATAATTCGGTGCAAAGGTATAAATAATATTCTAAAAACATGCAGAAAGTTGTACGCGTTAACAACTTTTTGTGTTAGTTTAACACTTCAAAACTAAGATATGGCCGCCCAGTTGATGTTTGTCTTGCGTAATTGACGCAGCCGATACCATAGGATGGCATACTTTGGAGACTGGCAGTCGGGGTCGTCATCAATAATCTTCTGAGCCTCGTCGCGGGCCATCTGCACCAGTTGACCGTCTCTGGCGATATCGGCAATCTTCAGGTCGAAGGCCATACCGCTCTGCTGGGTGCCCTCCAGATCACCAGGACCGCGAAGTTTCAAGTCAGCCTCTGCGATACGGAATCCGTCGTTGGTGTCGCACATGATGTCGATGCGCTTACGGGTCTCTTCGGAGAGTTTAAGTGGAGTGACGAGGACGCAGAACGACTGGTCTGCACCACGGCCCACTCTTCCACGGAGTTGATGGAGTTGGGAGAGGCCGAAACGCTGGGCGTCGAGGATGACCATGACGGAGGCGTTAGGCACGTTGACGCCCACCTCAATGACGGTGGTGGCAACGAGGATTTGTGTCTCTCCGCTAACGAAGCGCTGCATCTCATCCTCCTTGTCCTTAGGTTTCATGCGGCCATGTACCTTGCTGAGGCGGAACTCGGGGAATGCCTGTCGCAACACCTCGAAGCCGTCTTCGAGGTTTTTCAGGTCGCTCTTCTCGCTTTCTTCGATGAGAGGAAAGACGATATATACCTGTCGGCCTTCATGAATCTGCTGCCGGATGCCATCATAGAGAGTGGTCATACGGGAGTCGAAGACATGGGTGGTACGGACGGGCTTACGACCTGGCGGCAACTCATCAATGACACTCACGTCGAGGTCACCGTAAAGGGTCATGGCAAGGGTGCGGGGGATGGGGGTCGCCGTCATCACGAGAACGTGTGGGGGATTCTCGCTCTTGCTCCAGAGTTTGGCGCGCTGGGCTACGCCGAAACGGTGCTGTTCGTCGACGACCACAAAGCCCAGGCGGGCGAACTGGACGGTGTCCTCGATGACGGCATGAGTGCCAACGAGAATGTGGATGGTGCCGTCGAGCAGGCCTTCGAGTACTTCCTCACGGCGTTTCCCTTTAACGATGCCTGTCAGCAGGGCTACTCGCAGGTCCATCCCGTCGAGGAATTGCATGATGGTCTGCAGATGCTGTTCGGCGAGGATTTCCGTAGGGGCCATGATGCAAGCCTGATAGCCGTTGTCGATAGCGATAAGCATGGACATCAGGGCCACGAGGGTCTTGCCTGACCCGACATCTCCCTGCAGCAGACGGTTCATCTGCCTGCCAGAACCTACATCAACCCTAATCTCTCTTATCACCCTCTTCTGTGCTCCCGTCAGGGGGAAGGGCAGATGGTCGCGATAGAACGTGTTGAATACCTCTCCGACATGAGAGAATACATAGCCGCGATACTTACGGCGATGGTCGCTCGCATACCTTAATATATTGAGTTGTACGTAGAAGAGTTCCTCGAACTTCAGTCTGACACGGGCCCGTTCCAGGTCTTTGGCGTTCTGGGGATAGTGGACGGTGCGGAAGGCTTCGTCACGCCCCATGAGGTGGCGGCTGGCGATAATGAAGTCGGGCAAGGTCTCTGGCAGGGGCGGCAACTTCTCGACAAGTGTCTTGGTAAGCCTTTCCACGGCACGGGAGTTCAGCCCCGTCTTCTTCATCTTCTCCGTCGTGTTGTAGTAGGGCTGTAGGCCCATCGACGAGAGATCCACCTTCGAGGCATCGTCGAGGTCGGGGTGGGTGAAGTTGATACGGTTGTTGAAGACAGTTGGCTTGCCAAAGACCACGTACCTGGTACCGATGCGATAGGTCTGCTTGGCATATTTCCCCCCGTTGAACCACGTGAGGTCGCAGATGGCCGTGCCGTCAGTGAAGTGGGCGACGACTCGCTCCTTGCGAGGTCCCATGGCGAAGGTCTCGAAACTGAGGATATGCCCCACGACCTGTACATAGGGCATGTCACCCGTCAGTTCATGGATGGTGTAGACTTTTGAACGGTCTACATATTTATAAGGATAATATTCGAGCAGGTCACCATAGGTCTCGATGCCAAGTTCGTTGCTCAGCATCTTCTTGCGGTTAGGGCCTACGCCTGGCAAGAACTTGATGTCCTGATCGAGGATATTCATGAATCTTTTTTTTGCATCGGACTTTACGGACTATCTCGGACTTATTCCTGCCGTCAGATAGTCCGTGTCAGTCCGTGTTTGTCCGTTGCTAAAACTTCTCCGATGCGTAAGTCGTAGGGCGTGGTGATCTTGATGTTCTCACGATTGCCCTCGACAAGCGTGATCTGATAGCCGTAACTCTCCACGACAGAGGCATCGTCCGTAAAGCCGTCGTTATAGGGCTGACGATTCGCTGCCTTAAGCAGTTGGATGTCGAAGGTCTGTGGGGTCTGCACCAGACGATACTCACCGCGCGGCACAGTCCTTGATTCTTTTTGGCATCGGACTTCACGGACTGTCTCGGACTTTTCGTGGCCTGTGTCAGTCCGTGCTTGTCCGCTGCTTGATAGATGCCGAAGCGTTTCTACGACGGGGATGACGGGAATGACGGCTTTGGCTGTGCGGGCTGTCTCGTAGCAATTCCTGATTACTTCGATACTGGGGAAGGGACGAACACCGTCGTGAACGCCTACCACACCCTCGGCATCGTCAGGCACCTTGGCGAGTCCGTTCTGCACGGAGTGGAAGCGAGTCTGACCACCATTGGCCAGAGTGTACTCCACGTCGAAATGATATTCCTCGCAGAGCTGATGCCAATAGTCCTGCTGGGCTTCTGGCAATACCAGGATAATCTGCAGATCAGCATCGTACTCCCTGAATCTCTCCAGCGTCCGCATCAGCACAGGCTTGCCACCAATGGGCAGGAACTGCTTGGGAATGTCGCTCCCCATCCGCAGTCCCTTTCCTCCTGCCACAATGATTACGTAGTCCATTATTTTTTCTTTTTTTTGCATCGGACTTTACGGACTAACACGGACTTGTTCCTGCCGTTAGATAGTCCGTGTCAGTACGTGTTCGTCCGTTGCTTATTTTCGAATTATGCGTTTATAATCTCGTCCTTCTCCGAAGTTTAATAGATAACCGACTTTAAATTGAGTGATGTTGAGGTAGTTGATTAACTGAGCTTCTGGCGCTCATAAGGAATTCCTATCTCGTCAAACTCTATACATAAAGCATTCTCATAAACGGATTCAAGTAGTCCTGTGGTCAGATGCTTGAATACATTGAAATATGCTTGTAGTATATTATTTGATAATTCTTCGTACAACAACATCCTCAGTCCGTATTAGTCCGTAAAGTCCGTTGCTAAAAAACTACTGTTGCATCAAATGCTTGTAGCGCATGCCTTCGGCAATCTGGTCAGAGGTCTGCTTGTCGACGAGTTGAGTCAGCAGTTCGTAGGCATACGGGAAGGCAGCGGCAGGACCCTCGCCTGTGGTGACGTTACCATCGACGGTCACGAGGTCGCCAGTATAGGTGGCTTTCGTCAGAGCCTGTTCGAAGCCAGGGTAGCAGGTGGCACGTTTGCCGTCGAGGATGCCTAAGGGTGCGAGCACGACTGCTGGTGAAGCACAGATGGCGGCAATCTTCTTGCCGGCGGCAAACTGAGCCTTCAGCGCCTCGCAGACACCCTCATGGGCAAACAGGTTGCTGGCTCCAGGCATGCCGCCAGGCAGCATCAGCAGGTCTGCATCGCTGTAGTCACTCTGTTCGAACTGAATATCAGCCTCGATATTCACGCCATGAGCCGACTCCACCAAGGGGAACTCCGTTGTGCTCACCGTGATAACATCCACACCACCACGACGCAGCACGTCGATGGGAATCAGGGCCTCGACATCCTCGAAGCCGTCTGCCAAGAATACATAAACTTTTGCCATAGTCTTTCTTTTTTAGGGTTTCGATTGCAAAGGTACTCTTTTTTTTTCAGACAAAAGAACAAAAGAAACAAAAAAATATATGTTCTTGTGTACTTATGTCTGAAAATTCATGTATCTTTGCAGGCAAAAGTGCAGAATTATGGAACATCCCAGACTCAAGTTTGCCCTTTTCGGCAACATCTATCAAACCAAGAAGTCGGCATCGATACAGAAGGTGCTGGCCTGTCTTTCCAACCACGATGCCGAGATTTACGTCGATAAGGAATACTATGACTTCCTGACTCTTGACCAGCAGATCAGCGTCGATGCCAATGGTGTCTTTGATGGCAATGACTTTGAGGCCGACTTTGTCATCTCCATGGGTGGCGACGGTACGTTCCTCAAGGCTGCCAGCAGGGTGAGGGAGAAGATGATTCCCATCCTTGGCGTGAACATGGGTCGCCTGGGTTTCCTGGCTGATGTCAGTCCCAGCGAGATAGAGCAATGTGTGGAGGCGCTCTATGCTGACGACTTTGCGATAGAGAACCGTGCGCTGATCAAGGTAGAGACAGACGGTGATCCCTTCGACGGCTATGACTGTGCCCTTAATGATGTGGCCATCCTGAAGCGTGACACGGCCTCGATGATCTCCATCCGGGCCAACATCAACGGCGAGTATCTCACCACCTATCAGGCTGATGGTCTGGTCGTATCTACGCCTACTGGCTCTACGGCCTATTCCTTGTCCAATGGCGGTCCTATCATTGTGCCTGGTACGAAGGTGTTCTCCATGACGGCTGTCGCACCACACTCGATGAATATCCGTCCTATCGTGTTGTCTGATTCCTCTGAGATCACGCTGACTGTCGAGAGCCGTTCTCATAACTTCCTCGTCGCCATCGATGGTCGCTCAGAGAAGTGTAAGGAGGGTACGAGACTCACGATGCGGCGTGCTCCCTACGACGTGAAGGTCGTGAAGCGTTCGCGCCACAGTTATTTCAATACCTTGCGTGAGAAAATGATGTGGGGAGTGGATGCCCGCTGAATCCCTTTCTTTGTCAGGCTGGTATCTGTACGATAAAACGGGCGCCGTCGTGGTAGTCCTTGTCCAGCACGACATCGCCGCCCAGTCTGAGGGCAATACTCCTACAGAACGACAGACCTAATCCCAGCCCTTCGCTGAAGTCATCGATCTTCATGAAATGTCCGAAGATCTTGTCTTCGTCGCCTGGCTCTATGCCTTTGCCTGTATCCGTCACCGTGAGCAGCCATTTCCCGTCGGCCATGTCGCTGCTGAGGGTGATGCCTCCTTTTTCCGTAAACTTGTCGGCGTTGAGCAGTATCTCCATGATGACCCTCTTGAGCAGGTCCTTATTGCTCTTCACGGTGACGTTCTGATCGATGCTGGACATGTAACTGAAGCCTGTTGCCTGGTTCGTGGGCTTGAATTCTGTGGCAATCTCACGGCAGAACTCGTGACAGTTGATGGCCTCGCTGTTGTTGGCGATGTTGATGCTGTCTATGTCGGAGAGTGTGATCAAGTGGTTCAGGCTGTTGGTGATGATGCCTGCATTGTGTTCAATACGCTTTGCCAAATCCTGTCGTTCTTCATTCGTCAACTCTTCATTCTGGCTGGCGAGGATAGTGGAGAAGCCGGCTACGGCGTTGAGTGGTGTGCGGATCTGATGGCTCACGTTATGGATGAAGGCGGTCTTCATGCGGTCAGCCTCCTGAGCATGGTCGCGAGCCACTGTGAGTTGCTGGTTCTGCGCCATGAGTTGTCGGACGAGCTTCCTGCGGCTCCAGATGAGATAGGAGAGGAAGAACACCACAAGCAGACTGGCACCCATGGCGACATAGGCCATCTTGTCGTAGGCTTTCTTCGTTTCCCGTCGCATCTGCTCAAGGTTGATGTCGTTGCTGATGTCGTTGATTTCCATCATCGAGATTTCTCCGTACCATTTCTCCCTGGCCTTGATCAGTTGTTTCAGCGCTTCCGCCTCTGCTGCCTTGTCGCCCTGCATCTCGTAGATCTTCGTCAGGAAGAGCAGTTGGTCAAGGCGGGTTGTCATCTTACTGTTAATCTCCAGCGCATCGTTAAAGCGCCCCTTGAAGCAGGCCAGTCCCTGCTCAACGTACATCTCGTAGGTGTTGTTGTAGTCCTTCGCGTCGCTCTGTTTGATGCTTTTGTTCTTGTTGTAGGCCTTCATGAAGCCTTCACGGTTTTTCTTTCCGAACTCGATGATGCATTTCATCTGCCACGCGGCGCTCAGGTCACGATTGTCTTCGCTGATATTGATGCATTTGTCGATGTAGATGGTGGCTGAGTCGGGACTGTCGAAGGCGAGGATGTTTGCCAGCAGCATATAGATGTTGCTGGCCTCCGCACGGTATTCTTTCCTGTCGTTGAGTTTCTCAAGCGCCTGGTTGAGGTATTTCTTGCACATCGCGATGTTATTCCTGGTGCCGTAGAACACACCCATCAGGTAGTCCATACGGTATTCCTCGTCGTGATGCTTGTTGATCTTGATGTAGTCGTTCATGTCCTCCGTCTTCTTCAAGGCTGAGTAGAAATGGTCGTTGTTGATGTCGTAGACAATCTCGTTCTCCCAGGCTGTGAACATCTCGTGCCATTTTTCTTCCGCTTTATAGTATTTGCGCAATTTGTTGATGGCATCGCCGAAAGCCTCTTCGTCTGTGGTGTCAAAATATTTGTAGACTTCCTTTCGAAGCCTTTCTTCCTCAGGGTCTTTTTTTTCCTCGGCGAAAATCGGTGCCAGAACGAATAGTAGAATGGTCAGCAGTAGCGCTGTCCTGTATAGATAGCAGCAGTCTATAGGCGATGATTGTTTTCTCTTAATCATTGGTAGGTCCATTTCTTCGATGCAAAGTTACATATTATTCATGATATAACCAAATGTTTTTCGGATTTTTTTTGTCCATTCTTGATGACGATACCCACATCGACATTGAAGCCCCTGCGGATGAGATCTTTTCCGTAGCAATTCTGCCACATATTGTTCTCTTTGTATAACCATTGCATAGGGTTTTAAGTTAGTACCGATGCAAAAAGAGTCGAATAGTTCGACTGTTTTTGCAGTGCAAAGTTACGGTATTAATTTGAAACCACCAAATCTTTTGCTGATTTTTTAATCTGTCCCAGCGACTAAGCACATCTGGTAGTCATTAAAGTCATTAGTCATTAGTCATTAAGGAGTAAGGGAAAAGATAATTTTAGATTATATTATTATATATATTATAATATATATAATAATATAAAAATTAGAAGAGTCTAAGAAGAGATTTAGGCGAGTATCTCATAAAAAATATGCAAAGTGCTTAATGACTAATGACTAATGACTATCATGACTGCACCCGGGTCACCTACGATCGCAATGCCGGGCAAACACGACCACCCACGACTCTGATACGATCGCAATGCCGGGCAAGCCCCGACGGAATATCTTCCGTGTCTCGTGCAGATGCTTCCCGCTTTATAGCGGAAGGCATCACCACGCCACACGCCAGGCATCGCCACGCCGCACGGCATGCATCGCATTGCCACACGCCAGGCATCAGCACGACCCACGGCATGTGGCGCATCAGGACAGCCTACGGTAGTAATTATTTCCCCTCCTGAGTTAGGAGGGGTTAGGGGTGGTCTGAACAGGCACTAATGAGACCCTCTTCGGCTCCCCTGTTTAGGGAGAGTCCCGAGGCGGACGGTGCCCTCGTTCAGACCACCCCGCCCTACCGGGCTCCCCTCCTAACTTAGGAGGGGAAGAGATTACTCTAAGGGCAGACTATCCCGCAACAGAGTAATCTCGCGCCTTCAGCCTCAAGAGAGGCTGTCCCCCGCGCCACCGCACCACCGAAAAAAACGAAAATCGTATGAAGAAGCAACGTATCATCGAGTTGGCGGTGAAGGTTCTAGTAGCCGCGCTCACGGCCTTCCTGACGGCCATCAGCACCACGTCGTGCTTGGGCCACGGGCCGATCGTCATCTGAACGGTGCCCACACCACGGGCCACCACAGGATAATGAAAAACGAAGACCGACAACAACAGAGAAAGCGAGCCGCAAGGCCCGCTTTTTCTTGATAGTAACGGAGG
>ONPM01000012.1 GCA_900319715.1 uncultured Prevotella sp. | reverse complement strand
GTTGCCATTTGGGCATAGACAGAGTCATTCATGGCATAGCTATAGAGAGCGTATTTCGCAGCGGAGTCGGGTTTATGAGTCTTCTGGAACAACAGCGCCAGTCCTCTTGAACCAGCATTCTGGTTATTGAAGTCCTTGCCATCACGCAGTTCTTTCCGGAAAAAGAACTCTGCTGAATCCAGGTGATTGCAATATAGGTACCAAAGTCCCTTTGAATAATAGTATGTTTCTCTGCCTTTTTCAATATTGCCCTGTTTGTCAAAATAGCCTGACCCCGATTCGTATTGATTCATATATTGCTTAGCCTTTATTAGCTCTCCTTTTTCTACTAAGTCACTAATTATACCTCCTAATATTGCTGCCGAAATGTCTTCATAGCCATGAAGATAAGCTAAGGCCGACGCTTGCTCTGCGATATATATTGCAGAGTCTTTTTTTGATAACATGTCAAAAGAAGCACTTTTGCTAGGCATGCTTAGAATAGCATTCAGGGTATCCTTCCCCTTTAATCCATATTCTATCGACTTGTCATCGCATTGCAGGCTTTTCTCCATCAAATTCTGATAGTAGAATAAGTATCCCATTTGTCCGTAAACACGGCTGAGTTGTCGGTAATTGCAGTCATCGGCTGTTGTGTCTGCGCGTTCGACGGCAATCTGATAGTATCGAAGAGCCATAGGTGCCTCGTGGAGATCATAGTAGGCTCGGCCAAGGAGATAGTAGGCCAGCATCTGCTCGTTAGGAGTTCCGTTGTCGTCGAAATAGTCGGCAAGGGCTTGTGCCTCATCCGTTGAGCGGAAAATGGTGTCGAGTTTATTGTAGGCATTCTGTCGATAGAGGCGGCACAGCATGCGCGAATGCCGGTCTAATCGCAGCTCGCCACTCTCCAGGCTGTCGAGCAAGATGAGCGCAGAGTCGGAGCGCCCATTGGCTATCAGCCCACTGACATCAGCCAATGCCGCCGTCACGCCCTTGTCTTCACAGCCCGCCAACAGGTGAACCAGTACAGACATCATCAGATATATAAACAGTCGCCTCATCTCAAAACTTCTGCAAAAGTACAATATTATTTTGATATAGCCACACGCAGGAGCTAAATACATCATGATGAAAAAGATTTTCGGGAAAACCTTTGGCGGTTTGAGAATTTATTCGTACCTTTGCAGCCGAATTAAAAGACAGGGGCATAGCCCAGTTGGTTTAGAGCGCTGCAGTCACATTGCAGAGGTCCCCGGTTCGAGCCCGGGTGTCCCTACAGAATCAATCCCTCAGATCCATCACGGTCTGAGGGATATTTCATTGATACCATAGCACACCAATTCATCCTCAGCCTGCAGGATAAGGCCGTCCTCCACATTCTCAGCCACTGCCGCCTCATTATAGGCGATACCAAGGCTGTTGATAGTCTTGCCCACCTGCTTTACGGCAATAACTTTCAAGCCAAACTTCTCGTAGAGATGCAGGTCGCCGAGTTTCTGGCCGATAAAGGCTTGGGGGATGCAAAACATAAAGACACCATTTTTCTCATCGACACGAAACAGCGAGGTCTTTATGCCAA
This sequence comes from uncultured Prevotella sp., assembly GCA_900319715.1. Lineage (GTDB taxonomy): Bacteria > Bacteroidota > Bacteroidia > Bacteroidales > Bacteroidaceae > Prevotella. The sequence continues at coordinate 55,878 of ONPM01000012.1, read as the reverse complement.
GTTCCATCCTGCGCACCAAGTCGCGCGCTGCTCGCTCTTCAGGAATAAGCACGCGATCGATATCGAAGGCCTGCAGGATATTTCTGTGTACATAGTCATTGGCACGTGCATAGATATGCTTCACCCCCAACTTCTTCAAAAGGGCGACAACACGCACAGAGGCACCCAGATTACGACCAATGGCCACGATGACCACATCGACCTTCTTCAGGGGCAGCACAGACAACGCCAACTCGTCGCAGGCATCAATTTGAAACACTGCGGCGCAACTATCCTTCACACGCTCTACACGGCTGGCATCGCTATCGGCACCAATCACCTCATGGCCGAATTCCGTCAGTTCGACAGCAAGCACCTTGCCGTAAGTTCCTAAACCTATAATTATACACTTCATGATATGATAATACTGTCTTTTGGCAATTGATAATTCTGATTCTGATACTGACGCAATACGCCCTGGGCCAATGTTACCAAGCCAACACGCCCCATGAACATCAGCACAACGAGAAGCAACTTGGCTGTTTCGCCCAATTGGGCGGTAATACCAAGGGAGGAGCCAACGGTACTGAAGGCCGACACACACTCGAAGACAATCGCTTTCAGGGGCAGATGCGGTTCCAAGACTGTCATCACAAATACAAAGACCGTCAATATGCCGATACTGGCAAAGATAGCAACATTGGCCCTGCGCAAGGAGTCGAGTGACAATTCACGGCCAGCAAACTCCACGCGGTCTGCCCCCCGTAAAACAGCACGCATATTGAGCAGGCTCACAGCAAAGGCATTCACCTTGATACCGCCTGCGGTGGACTGTGAGGCTCCACCTATCCACATCAGCAGAGTATAGATAATGATGCTCTGAATGCACATGTCGCCAAGATCGATGCTGATGAACCCCGCCGTACGTGGGCTGACAGCATTAAAGAAAGCCTGCGTAAGTTTTTCTTCCAGACGCATGCCGGAGAAAGTGTTGTTCCATTCATAATACCCAATAAAGGCACTACCGACAAGTATTAAGACAGTCGTCGTATAAAGCACAATCTTGGTATTCATATCAAAGAGGTTAGGGATGCTGAAGCGCACGTAGCGCTGTCCATGCATCCATCGCCACACACCTATAATATGTTTATAGGCAAACGTCTTGAAATTCACAAGTACAGGATATCCAATACCTCCGAGGATGATCAGCAGGGAGACGATGATGTAAAGCCAACAGTGGTTCTCCATCAATACTGGGGCACTCAGCCCGCCACGATAGATGGAGAATCCCCCATTACAGAAGGCTGATATAGAGTGGAAGATACTGAAGAACAGTTCCTGACCAAGACTGAGTCCAATCGTACCATGAACATTTAAAAAGATGGCAACAGCCCCCGCCAGTTCGATGAAGGCCGTAAATCCAAAGATATTAAGCAACGTAGACCAAAGTGAAGCCAGCGACTTAGAACTGACCATATCGCGTACAAGCATCTGATTGTAGATCGAAGAGTTCCCCATGAAGAAAAGGGCAAAGAAACTAGTGATGGTCATCACTCCCAAACCACCTATCTGTATCAGTAGCATGATGATCGACTGCCCAAACACGGTAAATGTAGTTGGCACGTCGGTCGTCGTCAACCCCGTCACACAGACAGCACTGGTGGCCGTAAACAAAGAGTCTATCCACGACAGGTGCACCCCGTGCTGGATGCATCGTGGCATCAACAGAAGGCCCGAACCCACCAGTATTATGAACAGAAAACTGACAGCCATCATCAGGGCCGGGTTCAACTTCCGGCCTAGCGAACTTATCACTGCATTGGAAAGGTCGATAACAGATATCACGAATAGCACCAAAAGGTGAAAAGTCTGATTATCCAAGACACTCATCAGTCCGGCGCTGTCGTCAATACCCAATGATTTGACGATGATGGGCAGCAGCGTCAAAGCCAAAAGGCCATTGATGCCCCACCCCCAGAAACTGTATTTCGACTTCCAGTAATCCCCTTTCTTTAGTATCAGATGGCTAATACGATCCACCAGGAACGTTATCCATACACCGAAATAAAGCCAGTTGAGTTCATTCTTCAATCGAGCCAAACTCCAATGTCGCACTGACAATCAAAAAAGCAGCAGCGAGGTGGGCCATGAAAGAGACCACCTGAAGCGCCGCATTGACGTATGGCGAAATATATTTCTGCTGATAAAACAGATTGTGCTTAGATATGAACATCGTCGATTGCGAATGTGACTGCTAAGATACAAAAGAAGCCAAAGACGAACAAATAAAATCCCCGCTGGATAGCAGGGATTTTATTTTTCTGGTCCTTTAACAATTAGTTGAACAGATAACGGATCGTGAACATGATGCGGTAAGTGGAAGCCGTCGACTCATAATTCTGAGTAGTCGAGGTGTGCCGCGAACCATTTACGAGGTTATACTGATACTGATTGTTCTTAGTATCATAAGTCAGCAGGTTATTACCCGTAATCTGCTTGTAGAGTCCCCAGTCCTTGCAGAAGAAATTCAACAGGTTCTCGATGTCGAGGCCCAACTGCAGAGCGTGCTTAGTCTTGCCGACCTTGAAACTCATGTCACGCATGTAACGGAAATCGAGTTGATGGTGCCAAGGCATCTTGGCGCCGCCGCGCTCAGCATACTGACCTGTATGATCTTTCAAGTAGTCATCTTGCTGGATGAAGGTCCAGAAGTCGTCACGCTGCATATCAGCAGTATATGTCTCACCACCGACTTTACCCTCCTTGAAGTCCCAATTGTTCAGTTCCTGACGCGAAGCAGGTACGTAAATCAGGTTACCAGGAGCAGACGGGTCGTTGTTGACGTTGCTGGTGAAGATATACGAGTAGCGGCTGTAGGAATAGTTTCCAAGGTAACCATACTGATAAGCATCCCAGACGAGGCTGAATGTAGAACTGCTATTCTTCGACTCCTGCAATTTATAACTGGCAGAGACAAGCAGACGGTTAGGAGCCACATAGGTAGCGTAACCTGTTTCGTTGTCATTGACAGCCTGGATGGAGTTACGATAGTTGTTGTATGCTGATGACACCTGGTCACCGATACCCTCGGTATAACTCTTAGCCTTGGAGAGGGTGTAACTGGCATTCAGGTCGAGACCGAAGTCGAATGACTTGTGCAGTTGGAAACTCAGAGAAGCATAGTACGCTTTGGAACCAGCATTCTCCAGCAAGTAAGCACTCTGCTTCTGATAAGTAGACATCTTGTGACGGATATCGCCATGACCGAGGTCTACGGTAGGACCTACCCCCGTATTGGGGTCAACATCCCAGTATACATTGGCGTTGGAAACAACTACAGGGTTCAGATCCCAGTTATAGATACCTTCAACGGTGAAGTCGATATCGTAAGGCAATTTAGCATCGAAAGCCAACGAAGCCTTCCAAGTCTTCGGCATGCGAAGATCCTCACTCAGGATGGTGGGGCTGCTGGGGATAGACGTAGAACTGGTAGCACCAATCTGCTTAAGCATATCCTCCTGACTCATCGTGAACGAGGGTACTTTGTCGCCTTTGGACTGTACAGCCCAGTACGAGGTCTGACCCATTCCGGAGTTGCCTACTGCAGAGACGAGCCATACGAAGGGCATACGGCCAACAAAGAGACCCGTACCACCACGGAGGATGTACTTACGGTCGCCAGTAAGGTCGTAGTTGAAACCTATACGCGGTGAGAAACTGACGCTGGAATTGGGCACGTTATCCGTGCGGAAGTGACGTCCACCAAAGTCGAGTTTATAATAATCATCATTATAGTTGTCCTTCAATGAAGGATAAGAAGGCAACTCAAAACGAGCACCGATAGACATACGGAAGCGTTCGCTCCAACTGATGTTATCCTGTATGTAGAGTGACCACTGGTTGGTACTCATCTCAGAGGTAAACATCGAGTGGGCAGCATTGTTGCCATATGTGATACCAAAGGTACGTGGACCGCGTCCGAAGACCGAAGCCCAATCTCCAGCGGCAGCCTCCTCGGGTGTAGCCTCGAAGGTGTAGTAACCGGCTGCAGCCTGTGCATAGCCGTTGGCAGCGAAGTTATGCTCGAACTGAAGACCAGCAAAGAGGTTATGCTTACCGAGAGTTACGTTCATCTCGTCAGTAATAACAGTTGTCTTCGTCTGTGCCAGGTTGCCGTAAGTGAAGATATCACCAGTGTAAGCCCAACTGGGGAAGTGTTCCTGGCCATCGTTCATCACAATCTCCACCACAGGAGCGGCATCGTTGTACTCAGTAGAACGAGGCTGATCCTGGAAAGAATATGTACCACGAAGAGTATTATTAATCTTACCGAACTTAGAGTTTAACTCGGCTGCTATAGAGGTAAACTTATACTCTGCATAATAACGGCTGGAGAGTGAACTCATGCCATAGTTGGTATTACTTCCGTAATCATTCTGGCTACCGCCATAGATATCATTAGATCTGTTGGAAGGAACAGAACGTGAAGCCGAAGCAGGACTTGAACTCTTACGGTTAGACTTCGTGAAGCGAACATTGAACTTATGGTTCTCGTTGATGTTCCAGTCCAGACGGGCTAGGATACGGAAGGCAGGAGTCTCCACGTTATAACCTTGCCAGGGACCAGTAGTCAGGCCATAGGTCTTACCCAGATATGAAGACAAACTCTCGAGTTCGCCCAACTGCGGACGGCGGGCAGTGTTGGAATATGTTGAGCCGCCTTCACCGGCACGAGCCACAGGACCAGCTATCACATTATCCTCATATTCACCATTGACGAAGAAGAACAGTTTATCCTTGATGATCGGGCCTCCGAGCGTGGCACCATAAGTGTTGGTGTGACCATCGTCGACATTGAAGACGGTATTACCAACACGGTTACCCTTCAATGAGGTGCTGGTGAGATAGGTATAGGCACTGCCCTTGAACTCGTTGGTACCACTCTTTGTAACGGCATTGATGCCACCACCGGTAAAACCGCTCTGACGAACGTCATACGGTGTGATGGAGATAGTCATTTGATCAAGAGCGTCGAGTGAGATAGGTGTGCCACCACCAGGCAGTGGGCTGGACCCCAGACCAAAGGCATTGTTGAACGAAGCACCATCGACGGTAACACTCGACTGACGATAGTTACCACCACCGATAGCCATACCGCTGGCAGAACTACTCTGCGGGGTCATCTTCATGATGTCCGTCATGCTACGACCTACTGTAGGAATGGCTGCCATCTGAGCGCCATTCAAGTTTGTCACGGCACCAGAACGGTCGGAGCGCATCGTGTTACGTGCAGCAGCAACGATCTCCACCTCCTGTAACATCTCACTGCCCTCAGAGAGGGTCACGTCGATCACAGTGTTCTGACCGAGGGCCAATTGGATCTCAGTGAATTTCTTCGTCTGATAACCAATGTAAGAAACCTCAACTTCGTAAGGGCCGCCACTACGCATACCTGTGATGGTGTAGCGTCCATTCACGTTGGTAACAGCGCGATAAATCGCTCCTGAAGGAACGTGCTTCGCAGTGATTGTGGCGCCGATAACTTCCTCGTTATTGGCGGTCACAATACCATTGATACCAGAAGTCGTCACCTGTGCTACGGCTGACAACGAAAGTGTCAGCAATGTAACAACCAGCAAAAACAATCTTTTCTGCATAAAATCTTGGTTATGTAATTAATTAATTAAATATGTCGTAAAAACGACTGATTTCAATTTTCGCTGCAAAGTTAAGAAAAAGAATTGAGACAAAGATATAATTAAGGGACTTTTTTTAATAAAAGTGAACAATACTTGCGATTTGTTATCTTAGGACAATTCCTGTAAAGATTCGCCCCGATGAGGTGCCCAACTTTCGAGCCGAGAAATAATCGTCCGACTGATCGTAGGTGCAGATATCTGTCATATGTATATTCGCTGACAGAATGCCTGCTGTTTCCAATTGCAGTTGGCAACACTTCGGCAGGTCGATGTGCCATTTTTCTTTCCGTTCGGCAATGGCATCCATGGGATAGCCTGCCTCGGAAAAGGCCTCATACACCTCGTCGCCCACCTCGAAGTTGCGACGTGAGATGCCCGGACCTATTACCGCCAATAGACCATCTGGCCTTGAATGATATGATCTTACCATCGAGGCGACTGCCGCCTCGACAATATCGGCCACCGTGCCGCGCCAACCACTATGCACCACCCCTGCGGCATGATGCTGGGGGTCATATAATATAATAGGTATACAGTCTGCCGTAGAGACACCGATACAAACACCTGGCACATTGGTGATAAGCGCATCTATGCCCTCTGTGACACTGTGGCGGATGTCTTCATTCAGGAGAAAGAAAGTCTTGCTGATTTGTGTGACGCCAGTGCCATGTACCTGATGGGGCATAATGAGACGGTCAGGCTTGATATGGAGTAGTTTACAAAGCGCCTGTCGGTTCTGGGCGATATGCTCCGGATTGTCGCCACAATAGGCATTGATGTTGAACGAGGCAAAACTGCCCTCGCTCACGCCACCATGGCGCTTGCTGCTGAAGGCCGTCACACGTTCGGCCATATCATAATAAAGGAGTTGCGGCTCAAGCATCTTCTTGATCTTCTTCATATTCGAAGTCGTCGAGGTCTTCTATCTCGTCTTCATCGATATATTCGATGTCCTCATCCTCTCCCTCTTCAGCCAGTTCCTCGGCAAAGTGGGTCATATCCTTGTCACGATGCACCAGCGAATCCTCTGCCGTCACTGCAGCCAGTTTATTACTCTCGGCATTCAGTTCCCGCCAAAGCACATCTTTCAGCTCCTCCAGCCCATAGCCCGTCACGGCAGAGATGAACACGATCTCACAAAGGGGACTGTATCCATTGTCCCCATTGTGCGCCGAGAGGTCGGCCTTGAGCATCTCGATGAGCTCGGCGTCGAGCAGGTCGCACTTCGTCACTGCCAGCACACGGTGCTTGTCAAGCATCTCGGGGTTGAATTGTTTCAACTCGTTGAGCAGGATCTCGTATTCCTTTTTGATGTCATCCGTATCGCCTGGCACCATAAACAACAGCAGCGAGTTACGCTCTATATGACGGAGGAATCGCAGTCCGAGTCCCTTACCCTCCGAGGCTCCCTCGATGATTCCCGGAATATCGGCCATCACGAAGGACTTGTTGTCTCGATAGCCCACAATGCCAAGGGACGGTTCCATCGTGGTGAAGGGATAATTGGCTATCTTTGGACGGGCATTCGAGAGCGAAGACACCAGCGTCGACTTGCCGGCATTGGGGAACCCCACAAGACCAACATCCGCCAGCAACTTCAGTTCGAGGATAATGGTCATCTCCTGCATCGGCTCGCCCGGCTGTGCATAACGCGGCGCCTGATTCGTAGCACTACGGAACTGGAAATTCCCCAGGCCGCCACGACCTCCCTTCAGCAAGAGCACCTCCTGCCCGTCGTAGGTGACATCGCAGACATACTTACCTGTCTCTGCGTTGTAGACCACCGTCCCGCATGGCACGTCGATATACACATCTTTACCGTCGGTACCATGGCACTTATCCTTGCCGCCGTTGCCACCGTGTTCAGCGAAGATATGACGCTCATATTTCAGGTGTAACAGGGTCCAGTAGTTATGATTGCCTCGTAGGATGATACTGCCACCCTTACCGCCGTCGCCGCCGTCAGGTCCGCCATTGGGATTGTATTTCACATGCTTCAGGTGCATGCTCCCCCTGCCGCCCTTACCTGAGCGACACAGAATCTTCACGTAATCAACGAAATTACTCTCCATATTAAATGTTCACAGTTTACAGTTTACGGTTTACAGATGATTACATTTGAGGGAATACGATTTCCTGTCAAATCTACTGTAATCTGTAAACCGCAAATTGCAAACAACTCAAATACTGTCAATCACCTTGCAGATATCATCGAATATACGGTCCAGGTCTCCGAGGCCGTCGATATGATAATGGATGCCTTCCTTGTTGTACCACTCAATGAGTGGTTGTGTCTGGGAATGATATACCACGAGACGCTTCTTGATAGTCTCCTCGTTATCATCCGCACGGCCACTCTGCTGACCTCGCAGCAGAAGGCGCTTCATCAACTCCTCCTCAGGCACGTCGAGTTCGATCATCGCAGCCACTTTGTCGCCACGCTCATCGAGCATCTTCTTCAGCGCCTCTGCCTGTGGAATGGTACGGGGGAAGCCATCGAAGATCACCCCCTTGTGGTCGCCGAACGAGTCGTAGACCGAGGCCAGGATGCTCACCATCAAGTCGTCAGGTATCAACTGTCCCTGGTCGATAAAACTCGCAGCGGTCTTGCCTAACTCTGAGCCTTTTTTGATCTCAGCACGAAGCACATCACCTGTCGAAATATGGTTCAAGCCGTACTTCTCAATCATCTTGTCACTCTGTGTGCCCTTGCCCGAGCCAGGCGCACCGAAAATCACGATATTCTTCATTCTTCTAATGGTGTTGGTTTTAATTATCACTTATTATCTACTATTGTATAGATATGTCTCAGACCGCGACCACCCTGATCATAGTCAAGGCCATAGCCCACGATGAAATCATCAGGGATGCGGAAAGCCACATAATCCAGATTCAGATTCTCCTTCAGTTTTTCCGGCTTGAAGAACAGCGTACATATCTGCACTGAGGCTGGGTTTCTCGTACCAATCTGCTCGATCATCCGTTTCATCGTCTGACCACTCTCCACGATATCCTCAATGATAACCACCGTACGTCCGCTCAGGTCTTCATTAATACCTATCACTTCATGAATCTTACCAGTGGAGGTGGTCCCTTGATAGGATGCTAACTTCACAAACGATATCTCACAGGGGATGGTCATCTCACGGATGAGGTCTGCAGCAAAGATAAATGAGCCGTTGAGTACTGCCAAGAAGAGCGGGTTCTTGCCTTCCAGATCGCGGCTCATCTCTTCTGCCAGTGACTTCACACGCTGTTTGATTTCCGTCTCGGAGAGGGAGATACGAAAGCATTTGTCCTTGATTCGAATACTATCCATAGGGCTATTTCACTAATTTTTGTGCAAAAGTACGTATTTTTTTTGGAATCACCAAATCTTTTTCCTACCTTTGCACCATTATGAAGATTTTTACGAGTGCCCAGATCCACGAACTGGACAAATATACGATTGAGAACGAGCCTGTCAAGTCTATCGACCTGATGGAGCGTGCAGCCAAGGCCATCACCCAGGCCATTACTGATGTGTGGAACAGTGCCACACGCGTCATCGTCTTTGCCGGACCAGGCAACAATGGTGGCGACGCACTCGCCGTGGCCCGTCTGCTACTCGAACGCAACTACGATGTCACGACCTACCTGTTCAACATCCAGGGCCATCTCTCCGAAGACTGCGCTGCCAACAAGAAGCGACTGCTGGAGAAGAAGCCGAAGGCTCTCGTCGAAGTGATCCAGGAGTTCGAGCCCCCACAACTCGATGGCGACATGCTCGTCGTAGACGGTCTCTTCGGCTCAGGGCTGAATAAGCCCTTGGCAGGCGGCTTTTCTTCATTGGTGAAATACATCAACGCCTCGCCGTCAAAGGTAGTTAGCATCGATATTCCCTCTGGCCTTATGACAGAGGACAACACCTATAACGTCCGTGCTAATATCATCCGCGCCGACATGACACTCACTCTCCAGCACCAGAAACTCTCTTTCCTCTTTGCCGAGAACCAGCAGTTCATCGGACAGATGAAAGTACTTGACATCCGACTCAGCAAGGAAGGCATTGAGAAAATTGATGCCAATTACACTCTACTGGAGGAGAGCGACGTCAGGAACAGACTACTGCCGCGCGACCCCTTTGCCCACAAAGGCAAGATGGGCAATGCCCTCATCATTGCGGGCAGTTATGGCATGGGCGGGGCTGCCGTCCTGGCCACCAAGGCCTGTCTGCGGGTGGGAGCAGGGCGTGTCACCACCCATACCCCTAAGCGCAACCACCTCATCATGCAGATCAGCGTGCCTGAGGCAGTGTTGCAGTTCGACCGTGAGGAGACAACCTTCTCCGAGGCCGTCGACACCGAAGACTTCAAGGCTGTCGGCATTGGTCCTGGATTGGGCACCAGCGAACAGACGGCCATTGCCATCATAGCCCAGTTGCGGCGTACCCAATGCCCACTGGTGGCCGATGCCGATGCCATCAATATCCTCGCCAACCACCGTGCATGGCTCCAGCAGTTGCCCAAGGGTATCATCATGACACCCCACCCCAAGGAGTTCGACCGTCTCGAAGGTCCAAGCGGCGACAGTTTCGAGCGCCTGATGAAGGCCCGCGACCTGGCAGAGCGCCTACAGGCCTACGTAATGCTCAAGGGCCACCACACCTCACTCTGCCTGCCCGACGGGCATATCGTGTTCAACACTACTGGCAATGCAGGCATGGCCACCGCTGGCAGCGGCGACGTACTCACAGGCATTATCACCGGACTGCTCGCTCGTGGCTACAAGCAAGAGGATGCCTGTATCGTGGGCATGTACCTGCACGGCCTCGCTGGCGACATCGCCGCCAAGGAATTAGGTCAGGAGAGCGTCATCGCCAGCGACCTCATACAGTATCTTCCCTACGCTTTCAAACGGATTAACGAGTAGGGAAGAATTTTAGTTTACAGATTACGGTTTACAGTTTACAGATGATTAACAAAATGCATCAGCGAGCATTGCTGCTCTTCGCCCTTCCGCTATTTCACCTCATTGCCTTTTCACAGACCGTGAGCAGCCTTTATCAGCCAGGCGTCACCACCGAGGGAGCCGTCTATTTTCTCCCCAAGACCGCCATCGCTGTCACCGTTACCGTCGAAAAGACCACCTATACTCCAGGCGACTTTTGTCAGTATTCTGAGCGCTATCTGCGGATCAAGGGCGTATCCCCCACTCCATCAGTCAGTTACCGCATCACCGCCATTCGTCAGCAGGCCGTCGCCGTAGCCGACACCTCCAAGCGCTATGCCGTGAAGTTCGACGCCAAGACTGTCGCCGCCAACATCCGCCTCTCTGTCGACGGCATCCTGCAGGCAATCAATACCGAAGAGCGGATGATGGATGATGGAAGGCTGAAGGAGAATGCTCAAGGCTCAACCATCTTACCCACCACTCCCAAAATCAACCCCCGCCAGTACATGAATGAGGAGACACTGGCCGCAGGCAGCACCGCAAAGATGGCAGAACTGACCGCACAGGACATCTACGAGATACGCGAGAGCCGCAACCTGCTCGTTCGCGGACAGGCAGACAACATGCCCAAGGACGGAGACCAGTTGCGCCTCATGCTCAACCAACTCGACTTGCAGGATCGCGCCCTCACCTCCCTCTTCATCGGGACCTATGATCGGGACACGGTGGAACAGACCTTCACCATCGTTCCTGCCAAGAACATCAGCCGCAAGGTGCTCTTCCGCTTCTCGCAAAAATTTGGCCTCGTCGACAGTGACGACCTCGCGGGCGTACCTTATTATATAAGTATAGAGAACCTCAAGACCGTTCCAGAGCCAGAGCCCGTCGATCCCAAGAAGAAACAGAAGCCCGTCTACGGCATCTATGTCAACATCCCAGGACGCTTGCGCACTACCATTTCCGACAGCCAACAAGCCATCTTGGCCAGCGAATTCCCCGCTGGACAGTTCGGAAACGTCGAACTGCTCAGCGGTGCGCTCTTCAACAAACGCTATACTACGCGCCTCCTTCTCGATCCGCTCTCTGGCGCCATCGAGCGACTAGACGCTGAACTTCCAAGATAAGAGATAAGACCTGCCAGGTTCAAAAGAAACAAGCGAGGAACTCCCTATTGGGAATCCCTCGCCTGGATATCAACTGAAGCAATGTCGCTTACTGGGCGAGTTTGCCGTCAGATCCGAGCACATCGACAATCTTGTGGATGTACATCTTCTTCATATTCTCGCGAGCAGGCTTCAGATACTGGCGAGGATCGAAGTGAGCGGGGTTCTCAGCCAAATACTTACGCACGGCAGCGGTCATAGCCAGACGAGAGTCTGAGTCGATGTTGATCTTGCAGACAGCGCTCTTTGAGGCCTCACGAAGTTGCTCCTCGGGGATACCAACTGCATCGGGCAGGTTACCGCCGTACTTGTTGATGGTGTCCACCTCGTCCTGAGGTACTGAAGAAGATCCGTGGAGCACGATGGGGAATCCGGGAAGTTTCTTCTCGATCTCGTGGAGCACGTCGAATGCGAGTGGCGGGGGAACGAGTTTGCCAGTCTTCGGGTCGCGGGTGCACTGCTCAGGCTTGAACTTGTAAGCGCCGTGAGAGGTGCCGATAGAGATAGCCAGCGAGTCACAGCCTGTGCGAGTAGAGAAGTCGATGACCTCTTCGGGCTTGGTGTAGTGAGACTCCTCAGCCACAACCTCGTCCTCAACACCAGCGAGCACACCGAGTTCGCACTCAACTGTCACGTCGTACTTGTGAGCATACTCCACAACCTGACGCGAAATCTTGATGTTCTCCTCGTAAGGCAGTGAAGAACCATCGTACATCACTGAAGAGAAGCCCATGTCGATACAGTCCTTACAGAGTTCGAAACTGTCACCATGATCGAGGTGCAGCACAATCTCAGGATGCTCACAACCCAGTTCCTTGGCATATGCGACGGCACCCTCGGCCATGTAGCGGAGGATGGTAGCGTTGGCATAGTTACGGGCGCCCTTAGACACCTGCATGATAACGGGCGACTTTGTCTCAACAGCAGCCTGAACGATAGCCTGCATCTGCTCCATCGTGTTGAAGTTGAAGGCGGGGATGGCATAGCCACCGGCTACTGCTCTCTTGAACATCTCGCGAGTATTGACGAGACCTAATTCCTTGTAGTTTACCATATTTAATTATAATTTTAAAGAATGAATAATTATCTTAGCGAGTGCAAAGATACGAAAAAGAGGAAAGAGGAAAGAGGAAAGAGGTAGGAGATTTGGCTTGAGAGTCGTTTTTTTAATATTTATTTGCACATCAAGCCGTTACGGCATGACGTTTTGCAAAACGCACCTTTCACTTTCTCACCTTTACGGCTTTTCTTCCTCGTGTCTGTTCCCTATACCAGCGTATGCATATCGAAGTAGTTCTGCACCTCGTCCTTATAATTCTCGGAGATGGGGATATACTCCTCGCCGAAGACGATACGGAAGCGGTCCACGAGGGGAGTCTCCGACATGTGGACGATGTAGGAGCGATGGGTGCGCAGGAACTCTGGCTTTGGCAGATACTCCTCGAGTTTCTTCATCGACATGAGCGACATGACGCGCTGTCCGTCTTTCAGGTAGAAGCGCACATAGTCTTTCAGGCCCTCTATGTAGAGGATGTCATCGAGATTGACGCGCTGCAGTTTGTAGTCGGTTTTGACAAACATGAAGCGGTCGCGCCGATAGGCGTCTTGTCGCTGGACGACAGAGAACCAGTCCAGGGCTTTGCCAGTGGACTTGAGGAAGTCTTCGTACGAGACCGGCTTCAGGAGATAGTCGAGAGCATCGACCTTATAGCCTTCGACAGCATACTGCGAGAAAGCCGTCGTGAAGATGATACGCGTTTCCTTGGGTAGGATCTTGGCAAACTCGATGCCGCTGAGTTCAGGCATCTGGATGTCGAGCAAGAGTAACTGGGCAGGGTTATCGCGCAGGTCCTTCATCGCCATGATGGCACTGTTGTAGGTTCCAATGAGTTCCAGGAAAGGAGTCTTTTTGGCGTAACTCTCAAGCAAGCCCGCTGCTAAGGGCTCGTCGTCGATAATGGCACATGAGATAGTCATTGTCTGAATGGGTTAAGTTTGTGTTTCTAAAGTGATGGATGATGTATATACCTTTCCGTCAGGACTGACACCATGGTGCCACTCATACTTGTTGGCATAGGAAAGGTCGAGACGTTGCTGCACCTGCTGAAGGCCGATACCGTGACCACTATGGTCGCTATCGGTCTTCGGATGGTTGGAGTTCTTTATGTCGATGTGCACTTTCGTGCCTTCGACAGCAATTCGAATATGTACGAAACTCGGTTCCGTGGGGCTGATACCATGCTTGAAAGCATTCTCAACCAGCGAGATACCAATCAGGGGTGACACTTTGGGCACGGGATCGGCAGGTTCATAGTCGAAGCGTACATCGACACTGGACGAGAGGCGGATCTTCATCAGGCTGACATAGTTTTCGAGAAACTGCACTTCGTCGCCAAGCGGCACCAGTTGCTCATGGTTTTCGTAGAGCATGTGGCGCAGCAGTTCCGACAACTTCTGAATGGCATTCTGCGCCCTTGTCTGATCGATGGCTGTCAGCGCATAGATATTATTCAGCGTATTGAGCAGAAAGTGAGGATTGATTTGCGAGCGCAGGTTTCCCAGTTCCGCAGCAACCCTTGCAGCCTCGGCAGCCTTAAGGGCGGTGTCTGCCCAGTACCACTGTTGGGCCAGCGATATACAGGTGGCTACCGTGGCAAAGATGCAGAAGTTAGCACAGTCACGGATAAAGGACAAGAAGTCATCAAGTGCATCAGGCATACGAGAGAGTCTTCCTGACGGCTGGAACAGTTCGCGGGTGAAATCCATCCAATAATGCAAGAAGATAGCAAAACTGATGATCATAACAAAGTTGATCATCGTATAATAGCGATGTTTGCCTGCCACGAAATACTTATACGTCAGCCACTTATAGTTCGCATAGAACACTACCATCAGCAATAGCGACGGCATACAGTTCATCAGATACTGGAGCATCGACATACCCGTGCCCCTCATGTACTGCATGGGCGACAGGAACATAAACGTCCAAAAAACGATGTGTATAAATACTTTCAGTCTTCTGTCTATCACCATAACCTCTTCAACCTGATTTAATTCTTACTCATGACGGATGGCTTCTATCGGATCCATATTGGCAGCCTTCTGTGCAGGGATATAGCCGAAAAGCACACCAATAAACACACAGACGAGAAACGACACATAGATGCTCCATGCAGGCACGCTCGACGGCATGCCAACGGCCGAGACAGCAGCGCTCGCCCCACACCCGACAAGCACACCTATCAGTCCTCCCGTCACAGAGATGAGCACCGACTCAATGAGGAACTGCAGGGAAATGACAGGGCCTGTGGCTCCGACGGCCATGCGGAGGCCGATTTCCTTCGTACGCTCCGTCACCGAGACGAGCATAATATTCATAATACCGATACCAGCCACGAGCAGTGAGAAGGCTGCTGCCACCACCAAGATAATCGTCACTGTGTCCATCGTCGACGACATCGTCTCCATCATCTCCGCCTGAGATCGGATCGTAAAATCGTCTTCGGCATCCTCTTTCAACTTGTGGTTGTCACGCAGGATCTGTGTCAGTTCCTCGATGGCAGCATCAGAGAGTTCCTCCGTCACTGCCGAGCAGACGATACTGGAAAAATACGTCTGGGCTGCAATACGTTTCATCACAGTCGTATAGGGGGCAATAATCACATTGTCCTGGTCCATTCCCCAAGAGTTATAGCCTTTCGACTTCAGCACGCCTATGATACGCATGGGGATGCTCTTGAAACGGATGGTCTTGCCAATAGGATCGACACCCTCGCCAAAGAGATCCTTGACGATGGTAGTACCTACCACCACCACCTTGGCGGCCTTCCTGATGTCTTCCTCAGTGAAGCATTCTCCTTCTTCTACTGGCCACTGCTTGATGTCGAGGTAATCGATACTCTCACCATACATGGAGGCATTCGTATTATTATTGCCATAGATAGCCTGTCCGCTGGCTGTCACCTCTGGCGACACCTTCGTCACAAACTTCTTTTCACGCATGATGCGCTCATAGTCAGCCATCTTTAACGTCTGCATACTGGAGGGGTCCTGACGTACGCCACCCCGCATGTCAGCACCAGGACGGATAGTCAGCAGGTTGGTACCCATCGTGGAGAGTTCCTTGCGGATGCTCTCCTTGGAACCCTGGCCAATGCTCATCATAATGATGACAGCCGCCACACCGATAATGATACCCAGCATCGAGAGGAAGGAGCGCATCTTGTTGCTCGCCACCGCCCGCAGGCTTACTTTGAAAAGATTCAGTATGTTCATTCTTTTTTGTTGTTTACAGTTTACAGTTTACGGTTTACAGGTGATTACCTTTGCGGTACTACAGCCTTCAGACATTTCATCTGTAAACTGTAAACCGTGAACCGTAAACAAAATTAATCATCCACTGGTACTGGCAACTTGGCGAGGGCCTCAGCTGCCGACTTGATGTTGGTGTTGATCGTATCCTCGCGTATCTTACCATCACGCAGGTTGATATTACGAGAGGCATACTCCGCAATCTCAGGATTATGAGTGACGAAGATGATCGTGTGCCCTTGCTTATAGAGTTCCTGAAAGAGGACGAGCATCTCGAAGGAGGTGCGGGTATCTAGGTTACCAGTGGCTTCGTCGGCGAGGAGTACAGCAGGGTCGTTCACCAAGGCACGGGCAATGGCCACACGCTGCATCTGGCCACCTGACATCTGATTTGACTTGTGATACAGGCGATCACCCAACCCTACGGCCTCCAAAGCCCTGATGGCCTTCGCCTTTCGCTCAGTAGCGCTATACGCTGAATTATACATCAAGGGCAACTCCACATTTTCTACTGCCGTCGTCTTTGCCAACAGATTGTAGTTCTGGAACACAAAGCCGATCTTTCTGTTACGGAGATGGGCGCGCTGCGACTTCGACATGGTCCGTACTGATATTCCGTCGAGGAAGTACTCACCCGAGGTGGGGGTGTCGAGGCAGCCGAGTTGGTTCAGAAGCGTAGACTTGCCAGAGCCTGAGGTGCCCTGGATAGTGACGAATTCGCCTTCATAGATCTTGAATGAGACGCCACGAAGAGCCTTCACCGTTTCAGAGCCCACCTGGAAGTAGCGCTTCACATTCTGCAGTTCTATAACTACTTTTCTTTCATCCATATTTTTACATGCTATTTTATCTTCGGGAGGCGTTACCGCTGCCATTAGCGTTTCCACCTTGTCCGTTGCGGTTAGTTCTCGGACGTGGCATGAAGGGGTTACCGCCCTGTTGATTCATCTCTGGAGCAGCACCTCCGGAAACCTCAAAATCAGAAAGCACTTCCGTACCAGCGGAGATGCCTGAGAGAATCTCTGTCATGACACCATTGCTGGTGCCCACCTCCACTTTATGGGCCTTAAATACTGCTCCTTCCTTCGTCCAAAGTTTATAATCACCCTCACAGTCGCTGATACTCTCACCCTTCTGCAAGACGGCCTCGCTGGGATGGAAGCGTAGGGCCTTGGCTGGCACGGCGAGTACATTGTCCTTCTCCATCGTGAAGATAGTAACGTTGGCTGTGAGTCCCGGCTTCAGTTTCAGGTCGGCATTAGGTGCTGAGATCACCACCTCATAAGTGACGACATTGCTCTCCGTCTTGGCTTCCTGACGCACCTGTGTCACCGTACCATCGAACTTATCCTCCGGGAAGGCATCAACAGTAAAACTGACACGCTGGCCTTCCTTCACGCCACCTATATCAGCCTCATCGATATCAGCAATCACGCGCATATCTGTCAAATCCTGGGCGATGACGAAGAGTTCTGGAGTGTTGAACGAGGCAGCCACCGTCTGACCTTCCTCCACCGACTTAGAGAGGATGACACCGTCGATAGGCGAGGTGATGGTGGCATAGCCTAGGTTCGTCTGAGCCTTCTGCACACTCTCGCGAGAGGTGTTCACCTGTTCCTTGGCCTTCAGATAAGACAACTGGGCACTCTCATACTCGTCAGCACTCACGAGTCCTTTCTCATAAAGAGTCTTATACCTATTATAATTCGCCAGTTCATAAGCGGCAGAACTCTGGGCACTGGAGAGATTGGCCTTCGACGTATTCAGTTCGCTGATCAGGTTTGTACGATCGAGTTCTGCAATGACCTGACCTTTCTTTACCACAGAGTTATAGTCCACATAGAGATGGCTGACGATACCTGAGACCTGTGTACCAACAGTCACTGAGGTCACTGGCTCAATGGTGCCCGTAGCAGTGATACTGGTATGGATGCTCGTGTTCTCCACCTTTGCGGTCTCAAACGTTATCTTCTCCTCTTTCTTCCCACCACGCATGAAGAACCATGCCATCAGGACCACGGCAATCACGCCGATAGCGATCCAACCTTTCTTTCCGATCTTTTTCATATTCTTTGTTTTTATTGTTTACGGTTTACAGTTTACGGTTTACAGATGATTACCTCTGCGGCAGAACAGTCTCCAGTCATTTCATCTGTAAACTGTAAACTGTAAACCGTAAACAAAATATTCATCTTATTTCCCCTGTCTGATAGAAATCCAGCATCTGCTGGTTATAGATGGTCTGATACTTAGACTGCAACTGATTCTGCTGGGCAGAGAGCAGATTATTCTTGCCTGTCAGCAGTTCCACGATATTCTTCAGACCAAGGCGGAACTGTTCAGACAACAAGTCGTAACTCTGCTGGGCACTTTCCACACTGCTCGTAGCAGCCTTATACTTTTCCTGATTTGTCACGGCATTCAGCCAGTACTGCTGGATGTCGGTATAGAGCGTCTTCTGCAGATCCTGCAAGTCCAACTGTGCCTGCAACTGCTGTATCTTGGCCTTGTTGACAGCCGTCTTCGTAGAGCGGCCGTCATAGATAGGCACACTCACACCCACTCCCAACTGCGTATTCACATTGCTCTTGAATTGTGACCCCCAACCACTGCTGCTTAGTGAGTTCGTAGAGGTAGTGACTCCACCCGTGAGACTTACATTCGGCATCCATCCGGCCTTGGCGATATTGACACTCACCTCACTGCCTTTGACGGCTAACTGCGAACGCTCAATCTCCGGGCGACTCAACAGGGCCTCTTCATAGACTGCCTGCAAGGCGGGAATCTCAGCCAGGATACGCTCTTCTGGAATCTCTGGGACAGCCACATCGAATGGTGTCTCGTCAGTAATCTCCAACAACTGTTTCAGTTGCAGTTTATAGTTCAGCAACTGGCTCCGCGTCTCCACAATACTATATTCGTCATTGGCACGCTGAGCCGTCAGTTGGGCGAGGTCTGCCTTCGACATCTTCCCGACATTCACCATCTCCTGGCCACGCTCCTCATTCTTCTTACTGGTCTCGAGCATCTGCTCGTCCACCCTCACGCTCTCGTCGAGATAGAGTATCTGGGCGTAGATCTGGGCGATACGCTCCTGGATGCTATTGGCCGTCTCACGGGTAGAGAGTTCTGCTTCCTGTTCTGCCAGACGGTCCAGTTTTACCGTATTGGTATTACGCCCACCATTCCAGACGGTCCACTGGCCATTCAACGAATAGGAACCATTGTAGGAGGTCTTGTCCACCTTGGTGTTCACCGTACCATTGGTGACATACGACATGCCCGTATCCTTCCAGGGCTGATAGCCCAGGCTTTGGTTGGTAGAGGCATTGACAGTTGGCAGCAAGGCGGCCTTGGCTCCTTTCAGATCCTCTGACGCACTCTGCTTCTGCAACTGCGACTTCTTCAGCGTGATATTATTCTCAAGGGCATAGTCGATACAGTCCTGAAGAGTCCAACTCTTCTGGGCTGACATATGAGCAGCCCCTAAGAACATGACACCTACTAATAACACAATCTTCTTCATAAACTCCAATATTACTATTCAATTCGTCTAATACGACGACAAAGGTACGGAGTTTATCGGAAATATCCAAGAGAAATAGATAAGATTTAACAGTTAATAGAATTCTTTTTTCAATTCTTCGACAAAATTAAGAAAAGAAGGTTTCTTTATTTACGGTTTACAGTTTACAGATGATATGACAGAGAGGTTTTATCTCCCTATAGAAGTAATCATCTGTAAACTGTAAACCGTAAACTGTAAACAAAAACCTTACTCCTTACCTGGCTCGATGAGTTTCCAGATACCAGCAGCGCAAGCACCACCTACGAACGGGCCAACGATGAAGATCCAGAGATTGGCCAGAGCCGTACCACCCTGGAAGATGGCAGGGGCGATACTGCGAGCGGGGTTCACGGAAGTACCTGTGTAACGGATACAAACAAGGTGCACCAGGATCAGTGAGAGACCAATGGCCAGACCTGCGAAGTTGTTGGTGGCACCATTCGTCTTAGAGGTAGCCCCCAGCACGACGAGCACGAACACACAGGTAAAGATAATCTCTGCCAACAGGCCTCCAAGCACAGACACATTGGCCTGCAAATCGTTAGCACCCGTACCCTCCAGACCAGGAACATTCTCTGTCAGCACGAAGAGCAACAGACTGCCGATGAAGGCACCAATCACCTGGAACAGAATGTACATGCCACAGTCCTTGGCACTCATACGTCCACTCAGGAACACGCCGAGTGTGATGGCCGGATTGATGTGGCAACCACTGATACCGCCAATGGTATAGGCCATGGCTACAACAGCAAGACCGAAAGCGAAGGCCGTTCCGACAACAGCAGGGATGTTGTTGACGGGATCACAACCCAGACTGACAGCAACGCCGCAGCCCATTAACACAAGCACCATCGTGCCCACCATTTCTGCTAAATACTTTTTCATACGCTAATTAGTTGTTTAATGATTAATTTAAATTGGTTACATAGTTTCAGGGGGCAAAGTTACAAAGAAGAATGGAAAACACCAAAATTTTTCTGAATTTTCTTTTCACTTTTATCTTCTTCAGCAAACCATAAACTGCTCCTTCGTCACTGTCCACCCAAACGGGAGAAGTAGGCGGCGACGTCATCCCAGGTCTTGAAAGTGTCGCTGCCGAATTGGATATGCGTAGCCATACCCGTCCACGACTCTTCCATACCAATGAAATAGTCGCCATAAAGCAGATCGCGACGAACCGTGAAGACGGTATGATTGTACGCAGGCACGTTGACATAGTCATACAACCACTCGTTCACATCAGCATAATAGACCTCATCAGAGGGTGCTGCCGCGACGAAATAGACCTGATAAGTCTCTATCAACCACCTGACGGTCTTCTGCGCCGAACTTCTTGCCTCGCCATAGCCGTCCCTCAGCGTCTCTACACCTATATATATTATAGGACGCTCCCTACCCTCCTGCCTGTCATCGATCCAGCGGATGACGGGCACGATGGAATGCATGAAAGAGTTGTCGTTCATGCGATGCTCACCGTGGAAACGAATGGCCGTGGGATAGTGCTCACGGAACAGGTCGTAGGTGTTCACCGTCGTATCCTCATCGCCGAAAAGTCCCCACACGCGGGCCTGTTCGTCAGGCGTCACCGCCGAGAAGCACTGCTCCGTCATCTCCTTATACTCTTTCACAAGCGCCTTCGTGACCATGAAGTCCTGCACACCGTCCTGACGGGGATTGGAGAAATGCTGGGCGCCTATCATACCGTGTTCCTTCATCGTGTCGCCCATCTGGAGGGCAGGGTTGACAAGGATGCGGTCGTAGCCGTAGAGCATCTCGGTATACATCCCGCCCATCGAGGTGCCGATGATGAGATCAGGCTGTTCTTTGCTGCAGGACTCCCGCAAGAGGTCGAGGGCCTCCTGAGGACGGATGGGGAGGTCTGGCGCAATGACTGTGGCATTTGGGAACACCTCACGGATACGGGTGACAGTACCAGACTGCCCTGACGACCCGAAACCGTGTACATACATGATCTTCTTCCCCTTCATCAACTCGGGGAACTGCTTGATATAAGGATTACTCTGTTCCATTTTCTTGATTATTATCTGGCAACAAGACAACGCCCTGCTGTTTCTTACCATCCATCATGATCTTCAGGGGACAGTCGAAGCGCACGTGCCGCACATACTCCGTCTCCTCCACGGCAGGCATCGCATCGAGCAGGGCCTTCTGGAAGATGCCTTCGCCTGTATCTGTATTAATGGTGAAATAGCCTACGCCGAACGAGGTGAGGTTCTGGAAGAAGTGGGTACCCTGCGAAGGGTCTACATGATAGTTCTTCAGAACCGTCTCCACGATGACACGGGCTGCGGAGATATGAGGCCATTTCACGGGGATGCCGAGCCAGGGGTCAGAAGAGCCCCAGCGCCCTGGACCCACTAGCACATAGTTCTTGTCAGCATCGAGGAACTTCTGGTTGATGCGCTCGATATGATAGGCAATAGTGGAATTGTTGGCAGCCGTGAAGTTCTCGTCTGTCTTCACATAGACCACGTCCTGCACATCCTCCGAGATACCATGTCCAAGGGAGTTGTAAGACCGCAACAGACAGGCATCGTCGGCAATCTGCTGGAGGTCTTCGTCGAGCACTTGCTTCGAGTCGACGATGGGACGGATCTGAAGGAGGTAGAGGGTTCCTCTCGCCCCCAGGTTCTCTGTTTTATCAAGTATGCATGCAAACTCTATCTCTATAGGCCTGCGCATGGCCTCAGATCCTAACTTCTGTACCATCTGCAACAACTCCGGTAAGGGGAACACCCCTTGCTGGAGCACGCCACAGAAGGTAATGACCTTACGACCTCCCTCATAGACGCCATCACGGATCACTTGGTCCACGGGATCAAAGGTCGAGGCGATATAGTTCAGGGAGCCGTCGGCATCGGCCTGCTTCACACGGAGTTTCTTGATATTGAAGCCGTCGTCCACCTTGAAGTCGTCACCCACGTGGCTCATATCGAGGGCATAGAACCGTGTCTGGGTATCTCGCAGGGCTGTCTCCATCTCTGAGGTCTGGAGCACCTGCGTGGGATGATAGGGCGAGACGCGTAGTGTCTGTCCGCCATCGACAATATATTTACCCAACCCGAGGGCCAGCGAGGCGATACCCTCCTCTGCGGTCTCCTCACCTATTGGATAATAGTTCAGCGAACGGAGTACACCTGAGAAATTCGGATAGTAAAGGTCGCCATACTGCTTACCCACCACCTCCTGCAGGATGACGGCCATCTTCTCCTGGTCAATCACGTTCTGCGTGGCGAGCATATAGGCCTTCGAGTCTTTGTAGTACACGGAGGCATACACACCCTTGATGGCACAAGCCAGCATCCGCAGCATCTCATACTTATCCTCGAGATAAGGAATCATATAGGTGGAGTAGATGCCTGCGAAAGGCTGATAATGCGAATCCTCCAACAACGACGAGGAGCGCACGGCGATAGGCGACTTCACGGCATCGAAGAACGTGAAGAAGTCGGCTATCAGCGAATCAGGCAACTGTGCCTTCATGAAGTGGTTCAGGATCTCTTCGTCAGGGGCATCGCTGAGGGCGATGGGATAGAGATTGTTCTTCTCCATGAACTCGTCGAAGAAGTCTGTACAGAGCACCACCGTCTTGGGGATAGACACCTGCGCGTTCTCATACTGGTTCAGTTCGGGATGACGCTTGATGATATTGTCGAGGAATGCCAGTCCGCGCCCCTTGCCTCCCAACGAGCCCTCGCCGATACGGGCAAAGTGGGCATAACGGTCAAACTTCAAACGGTCGAAGACTGCCACGATACCAATGTTCTTCATACGACGATACTGGACGATGGCGTCGAAGATGATCTGACGATGCGCATCTACATCCTGCAACTTATGCCAGGTGACCTGCTTCAGGAAGGCTGATACAGGAAAGATGGCACGGGCACAGAGCCAACGGCTCATGTGGTTACGGCGGATATGATGGGCCAGCGAATCTGCGGGAATCTTGAAGATATTATCCTGCAGGTCCTTCAAAGAGGTAATACGGGCTATCTCCTCTTTTGTCTGAGGGTCACGGAAGACGAAATCCCCAAAGCCCATGTGCTCCTCCATCAGATGATGCAAGTCCACATTCATCTTCGTCGAGTTCTTATCGATGAAATGGAAGCCTTCAGCCTTGGCCTTCTCACGATTGGCAGTCTCCTTAGAGTCAAGGATCAAGGGCACATATTCATCATGGCGCCGTATTTCACGCAACAGTTTCAGTCCTGCCTCAGGGTCGCCTTCTTCGACATGGGAGAGCCGCCCTGGTGTGATGTGCATGGGGAAGCGGGTGTCGCTGATCACACCTAGCGTGTTCTCATGATACTTCTCGTAGATCTGCATCGCCTCCTCATAGTTCGTGGCCAGTACCACCTTGGGGCGCCCTCTCTTGCGCTGGGCGGCAGCATGGGGGTTCAGGGCCTCCGTCGAGAACCGCTTCGACTGGGCGAGGATATAATTATAGAGGTTCGGGAGCACGGATGAGTAGAAGCGGATGTTGTCCTCCACGAGCAGGATCATCTGCACACCGGCCTCGTTGATGTCGTGTTCGATGTTCATCTTGTCCTCGAGCAACTTGATGATACTCATGATGAGGTTCGTGTTGCCGAGCCAGCAGAACACGTAGTCGAACACCGACATATCCTCGTTCTCGATACGCTTCGTGATGCCATGCGAGAATGGTGTCAGCACCACGCAGGGGATATCTGGATGGGCGGCTTTCACCTCACGTGCTACAGCGAAGGCATCGTTGTCGGCATTACCAGGCATACAGATCACCAGGTCGATATCTGTGGTCTTCAGTACGGCACTGGCCTCCTCCGTCGTCGACACCTGGGTGAACGATGGCGGGTAGCGCATGCCCAGTTCCATATACTCGTCGAAGATCTTCTCATCGATGCGCCCGTCGTCCTCGAGCATGAAGGCATCGTAGGGATTGGCCACGATGAGCACGTTGAAGATGCGGCGCGTCATCAGGTTGACGAACGATACATCCTTCAGATAGAATTTATTCCACTCTTGTGGTATCTTGTTTGCTTCTTCCATATCGCCCGCAAAGGTACAAAAAATCCCTGAAACATTCTCAATGCTTCAGGGATTTTTTTTGCTTTCGCCTGCGAAAGCCATTCCTGTATTCCCGGATTCCATAGAATACTATCCGCAGTGGAAATACTGCGTGACGAGTTTCTGGATCTCCTCGGGATAGCCCTCAATCTCACTGCGCAACCGCTCATCGTCGAAGGCGCGCAACTGGGCGATGATGCCGTCGATCATGGCTGGCGAGAACACGTTGTGCTCCTCAAACACCTTGCGCTGCTTTTCCAGACAGGCCGCAGAGGCCACACACGAGTCAGGCAACTGTGCGAGCGTCGCCAGACGGTCTGCATTCTCGGCTGCATGGATATTCACGTTGACGTAGGTCTGCTCTGCCACTTCAAGGGCATTGTCCATCTCGAAGCCATGACGACAAGCTACGCAGAGACCTGCCAGCAACTGGTAGAGGTCAGCACTGCCGTCAGGTGAGCGCATCTCCACCGTCTGTTTGATGCTCGTGTCGTATTTATCTTCCTTCTCCAGGGGATTGGCCTTATGGCTCATGTCCACGTCGGCAGCCCAGCCTAAGGGTACACGCACCAGCACAGAGCGGTTGCGGTCGCCCCAGCAAACGTTCGTAGGTGCCTCCTGATGGGGCACGAGACGGAAGTACGACATGGGATTCTTATTGCCGAAGGCGGTAATCGACGGGGCGAGGTCCATCATGCCGGCTATCATCTTACGGGCACTCTCCGAAAGCACACCGTCAGCCAGCATCTGGTTCCGTCCGTCCTTCATCATCCGCATGTGGATATGCAGACCTGAGCCAGCCTTGCCCGTGGTGATCTTCGGAGCGAAGGTCACGTCGTAGCCCATCTCGTAGCCGAGGTTGCGGATGATCCACTTCGCCAGCATCAACTGGTCTGCAGCCTGCTCCACTGGCACGGGCAGGAACTCAATCTCGTTCTGCTCGTAGTTCATGCCGTCGAGTGAGAAGTTACCCACCTCGCTGTGGCCGTACTTGATCTGACCGCCAGCCTGTGCGATGTACTTCATGCACTGGGTACGGAACTCATTGGCCTTGGCGTAGGGAGCCGACTCATGATAGCCGCGCTGATCCTGGGCAGGGAACACACCCTCGTCGTCGCTGATCACGTAATACTCCAGTTCGCCCATCGCCTGGAACTCCATGCCCGTCACTTCCTTGAAGGCCTCGGCAGCCTTGTGCAGCGTATGCTCTGGCGACGACTCCAGCGGATGGCCGTCCTTGTCGAAATAAGAACAGAGCATCGATACCGTCGGGATCTCTGCGAAGGGATCGACGAAGGCCGTACGGAAACGCGGCAGCACATAGAGGTCGCTCGATCCTGCCTGGATGAACGAGAAGAGGCTAGAGCCGTCGACACGCTCGCCACAGGTAAGGATAGTCTCCAGGTAGTCGAGGTCGTTGATCACGAAATTCAGCGTCTTCAACTTTCCGTCGCCACCAGGATACATGAAGTTCACCATGCGGATCTCGTTGTCTACGATGTACTGGATGATGTCGGCCTTGGTAAACTCGGCCGCTGGTTTCTGCAATGCCGTCACGATAGGATTGGCATTCAGCATCAGGTGTTTGTTGTCCATAATTCTGTTTGTTGTTTTGAAGTTTGCGTAATAATGAGTGCAAAGATACAACTTTTTTATGAAATACGCACACTAACTGACGCTTTTTTTTGCGCTTTCCTTATTTCAGCATCTCACGGGCCTTCCCCATCATCTCAGTCAATTGGGTCGTGGGATTCTCTTCCTGGCGGGCCTTGTCGAGGAACTGCTGATAATAGTTGCGGGCCTGTTCCTGATCTCTGAGGATGTAGGCATAGACATTACCTATATTATAATAGGTAGCGATAGACGAGGAGTTATAGGCGAGATGTTCCTTCCAGGCTGCGACGGCCTCCTCATAATGCTGAGTCAGATAGTATCCTTCGCCCTGCGAGAGGGTGATGGCTTTCATGACGGTGGTGTCGGGACGCATCAGTTGCTTGGCGAGATCAAGATAGCCCAGGCCCTCAGGATAGCGCTTCGTGTCGATGCAGACCACGCCAAGACGATAGGCACAGCCATAGTGCTGCATGCCACTGATGAGGAAGGCCAGTTGCAGATAATGATAGGCCCGCTCCAGGTCTTCCAACTGCGAGTAGCACATGCCTGCGGAATAGAGCGTGTTGAAGGTGGAATCACCCTGTTCCAGTAAACGCCCATACAACTTGCTCGCTGCCGTGAAGTCACGATTCATGAACCACGCATCAGCCAGCGCCCTGTTCACGAGGATATTCGCAGAGTCCCGCTGACTGTATTTCATGCCGCAGATGATACCTCTCTGCGGCTGATTGGTCTTGGCATAAGCGAGGGTGAGTCCAGCCACGATCTCGCCGTCCATAGGGAAATGCCCGAGCAACTGGCCTGCCCAGTAGATGTAGGAGTCGGTGTCGCCCTGCTTCTGATAACTCTGGGCCAACTGCCGGAAGGCATCATGCGAGAGCGAGTCCTCAGGCACCAGTTTCAGAAGATCAGCAGTCTGGCGATAGTCACCACGCTTATAGTAGCAGTCGGCCAGTCTGGTCCTCGTTTCTATGGTATCAGCCATCGCGAAGGCCTTTTGGTAATACTCCTGCGCCTCGAAGGTGTTATACTGCTGCATGCAACTGTCGCCCATCTGCAGCAGCACTTGCAGGGAGTCCAAACCCTCGCCCCGAGCGGGGAATACCGCTAGCAGGGCGAGGGCCATAAGAGTCAACAGACTTTTCATCATGAGAGAGAACAGTTACTTGGTGTTGACAATGATATTGTAACTCTTATCAACAACGACAGGGCCGATATCTCTTATATTCAAAGAAGACGCTTCAATCTCATCAAGAGTCATCACCTTACCATTGACTGTTATCTTCTGGCTGTTAAGATCCCTGCCAGTCTCATTCTTACATTTCTCGCGAGCCGAATGTAAGAACTGTATGATAAATTGCGTAGCAGAATTCTTGTAAGTGGTGACAGAAACTGTTTGTTTTGACTTATCGACAGAAACAGATCTTATTTTGTAAGGACTGATTTCTTTTAGCATCCCAATATCCACCTTCTCACCATCCACCGTCAGCGAATAGCCTTCAAGGTTTGGGCTGCCTGCGGTCTGAGGAGAATCGTTATTACCATCAAGACTGAAACTCACGGGGATGGTGTACTTCACATTGACCACCTTACCATTCTGACGGCCAGGCCTCCACTTCGGCATGTTGTTGATGACTCTCAGCGCCTCAGCATCGAGGGCTGGATCGACAGATTTCACGATGTGGGCATCCCTGACTGTCCCTTCCTTATCGACGACAAACTGCGCAATCACACGACCTTGGATATCAGCATCGAAGGCAGTTTTGGGATACTTCACATTCGTCATCAGATAGTCCATCAGGGCTTTAGGCCCGCCAGGGAACTCAGGCATCTCCTCCACCACGTCGAAGGCCTCCTCTTTGGCCTGATCCTGATCCACCTCGCCTTCCATCGTGACGATATCGCCTTGCTCCACGACCTTGATTTCCTGGCCATTCACCTTGATGGTGCCAGCCTTCTTGCCTTTCTTCACGGGCTGCTGCTTCTGCGGTTCGTCGTAGACATAGTCTGTGACGGTCCTGGCATTCAGGGCCAGGGCGAGGCCCACGATGGGGATGAGTGCCAGCAGTTTCAGCAGACTGCGGCGGTTTGATTTCTTATGTAACATCATAGTGATTCTGTTTTTGAGGGTACTGTGACTGATGCCGTTGGCAATGGAGTACCCGCCAATGCCTGAGGCTTTCGAGATTAACAGATATTGATATTGACGCGCATTAATCCCTTGAGAGAGTACCTCACCGTCAGCCTCGTACTCGTGGATGGCGCGCAGATCCTGGCGCAGCATCCACATAGCGGGGTTAAACCACTGGAGGGCGGTGAGAAGATCCACGAGGAGCAGGTCCCAGGAGTGCCTGAGACGGATATGTCCCCGTTCATGAGCGAGAATGGCAGCGTTATGTTCTTCGTAGTCGCTGCGATTCATCACGATATAGTGCATCCAACTGAATGGCGACACCTCCGCGTTACCGGTCACGCAGACGATGGTGCCATCAGGTTGGAGATGCTGCTCGCTCCGTCGTATCAGCAGCCAGACTTTCAGTATCGACGTCAGCGTATGGCCCAGCGTCGCCACCACACCTATTATAAATATAAGGGGCAACAGCATCTGCCACCACACTGGCCCTGCATCTGCGGCCACCTCCATCTGGAAATCACCCACAGAGACCGTTGGCACAGTCTCCATCCTCACCGTCTTGTGCAGGGTGATCACGCACAGCGGCAGCACGAACGAGGCAACAGCCGTCAGCAACAGCACCACACGGTTCACCCTGTGGAAGGTCTCGCGGCTGAGCATCAGGCGGTAGAACATGTAGAACACGATGATGAGCACAGCCACCTTGGCATCGTATATCAGAAAGTTTGTCATTTGGCTTAACTACTTAACTTCTTATCTTCTTAACTACTTTTCTCAATCTCTTCGATGAGTTCGCGCAGTTCCTCCACGCTGATCTTTTCTTCCTTGACGAACGAGGAGACGGCAGAGAGGTAGGAGTCATCGAAGTAGTTCTTGATGATACCAGCAATCGACCTGCGGCCGTACTCCGCCTCAGAGATGAGGGGATAGTACTGGTAGGTATTCCCATATTGCTTGTGGTCGAGGAATCCCTCGCGCTCCAGGATGCGGACGATCGTCGAGAGCGTGTTGAAATGAGGGCGGGGCTCAGCATAGTGTTCCTGCAACTCACGGACGAACATGGGGCCGTGCTTCCAGTACAGTTCCATGATTTCCTTTTCCTTGTTGGTCAGTTTCTTCATTGCTTTCGGGTTTTAAGTTTTACCTTACACTTGCGTCAATTATCAATATCTGAGTGCAAAGTAACTAAAAAATTTCGTTACTTACAACTAAATGCTTTAGTTTTTAAACTAATTTAAATAGTTTATTTAGTTATTAACGAATGATAAATACGAATGGAGGCAGTTCGTTCGTCTTATTCCACCATATATATTTTAGCATCAATCTTTACCCAATAATCATTCACCAGTTCCACAGTCTCGATCCTACAGAAGAAAGCCTTGCCTGCATCCATCAGGCGCGATATCACGAGATTCAACTCACGAGGCACATAGCCAATCCTTGTCTTCTCATAAAATATCGCGATAGCATTCTCGTCATGCTTATTCTGAGGCATCCGCTGCATTCTGAGCACCAAGCCCTTCTCCAGATGCGGAAACACCTTATCAATCTCTGGGCAGTGCGTAGTACCAGCCACAACGATATCCAGCAAGAAGATCTCCCTGCTGAAAGGCTGAAGACTGTTGGGCAGTTTAGAACCCATCATCTCCAGCAGTTCCGGACTGATCTTAGTTATCTGATTCTTCATTAGCCTGTTGTCTTAACACTTCAACAATCTTCTCCAGACGCTCCTTTTCTTCCTGAAGCCTCTCTATTCTAACACGAATTTCCTCCTTCTGGGCAGCAATCCACTCCTGATCATTCAACTTATCACGATACGTGAAGGGGAATTCATGCTCTATCCGGTCTATCTCCTCCTCGATAGCAGTTATCTGCTCCTTCAGTTTCTTGACGCGCTCCTCCCAGTCCTCTATGGTATCGCTCTCTACTGAGGTAAATGGCATTCCTGCATTCAACTCAGCCTCTAACTGGCGAAGACGCTCCAAGTCCTCATTCCGATAAGCCTCCTGTACTTTCAGAAACAATTCACGCTCCCACTCCGTCTGCTCTGGGTGCAAATCAGGATGCAGTCTATGCACAAGGCGTTTATAGATCTGCTTCAACTCCAATTTCTCTGCATCCCTCTGCTTGCTGTTCTCCTCCTTATGTTCTTCGATATAAGCCTTTGCCTTCTTGATCTTCTCCTCTTCCTGATGGATATTCTGATTGAAGGTCTCTGCAGTTTCATCCACCTTCTGAGCGACCACTTTGATATCAGGTTCCTCTCCCCTGTTGATATACGCCTGCAACAAATCACGTTCGAATTTCAGCAGGGCAATGTCATATTGCAGGCACAGTTCCTCATACTGCAATTGTCCGATGGTCTCCATGTAGAGTGCCTCCAGGCGAGGAATCTCATGAAGCACCAAGTCATCACGTTTTGTGATGAGATTGGAATACACTTGCTGTAGGCGCTCATACTCCTCCTTCAACTGTTGCTTCCTAGGGCTGATATCCAGTTCGTTATTCATTAGGATTTCTTCGTTATATTTGGTGTGACTTCAACGTCTTATAGATTTCGTTCAACATAAAGTCAATGAAAGGGCCAGACTGACCAGCATTTGTGCAGGCTGTGATAGCATCATAATATTGCTGCTGATTGCTATATACCATGTTCTCTACAGGCAGATGTTCAAACAATGGGTGCAGTTTGCCCAATATCAGCGATTGCCATAGGCGCCCCATGCGACCATTACCATCAATAAAAGGATGTATAAATTCAAATTCGAAGTGGAATACACATGAACGGATAAGCAAATGGTCCTTTGAATGTTTCAGCCAATCAAAAAGATCACCCATAAGCATAGGTACACGATCTGCAGGAGGTGCCAAATGCACCAGTCCTTTCTCGCCAAACACACCCACGCCTCCACTTCTATAATGCCCAGCATCATCCACCAATGCCTGCATCATCACACCATGTGCCTTCAGAAGATCCTTTTCTTTGAAAGCATCGAGTGTGGGATACATCTCGTAAGTCTTGATGGCATTCCTTACCTCCTGAATCTCCTTGATAGGTGCCACCACATTCTTACCATCAATGATGTCGCGCACCTGATCTTCACTCAGTTTGTTTCCTTCAATGGCCAGCGACGAGTGAATGGTCTTGATACGGTTTACCTTACGAAGGCGCAATCCGTCCTCTTGTTCCAAACGGATGGCATAGCGTTCTATCTGACCTGAGATCTCCGCTATCAGGTTGATAGCCTCAGCGCTTACTGTGAATGGTGGTATATACATATTCTCTTATAGGTTTTCGTTAATGAGTGACTTGATGACTTTATCTTTTGCGTCAACTGATTTGCGCAGCCTTAACGCGTATTACAGGTATGACAGTTTCAAATCCATCGCCCTATTCGTCACA
This sequence comes from uncultured Prevotella sp., assembly GCA_900319715.1. Lineage (GTDB taxonomy): Bacteria > Bacteroidota > Bacteroidia > Bacteroidales > Bacteroidaceae > Prevotella. The sequence continues at coordinate 24,008 of ONPM01000012.1, read as the reverse complement.
TCTGCCAGTATCGCATCGGGATACTTCTTCAGTATCGTGGCAGGCTTTTTTACCAATCTTTGACGACATTAATCAACTCTGAGACATTATTCTGCTCTGATGGCGGGTAGATCAAGACCAAGACACTACTATGTTTTACTTCCCCACCAAACAGGATTTTCTGTTTCAAATAGTATATGTTTCCGTCCTGTGTGTAACCAGAGACGATGTCTTGGGATTTAGCCCTATATGTGACACTCCCCACTCTCTCTTTGGGGCTAAGCCAAACGCCTTCTTCCGGAAAGCCTGCCTCAGTAGACCAAAAGCCAAGTAACGGCCAGAAACACAATTGGATATTCTCTTTTGAAAAGACCTCAACCATCCCAGGAACATCATCAACAAACAACTTTGTATGACTAAAACTACCTGGATATTTAAAGGCTCCATCCGAATGCCATTCCCAGGTACTTGACTCCTGAGCAGAAAGGGATAGACAGAGAACCAGGAACATGGTGACAAATAAGTATACTGGATCAAGCAGTTTTACTTTCAATTTTTCTATTACGTTTGCCATATTCTAAATCTTTTCTGCAAAGGTACGACAACTGTGCGAATACAATGTCCGTCGGCCTTCACCATTTAGTTATTGAAACTTTATGGACAGGTGCAAAGATACGAAATTTTAATGAAACTAAAGAAGATTATAAGAAAATAATGAAATATTCGTTATAGCACGACATATTTTGAGGGCGTTTGCCTGATTTGTCGCCTGTGGACATTTTGCAAGTTGCAAAGTTGCAAGTTGCAAGGTTGCAAATGGATAATCAAAATAGGACGCACAGTACTCCTGACCCGGTGTGCTTTTTTATATAAGATTTTTTGATGATTATCGCAAAAACCTTTTGTGATTTTGTGATTTGTGATTTTGTGATTTTGTGATTTGTGAATCGCATCAATATAACGTGAAAAGTTTGTAAATATGTTTTGCAGGTCAAATAAGCAACAAATACACTCTATTTTATTATAGTTTTCGTTGCATATTTCAAAAACTATTAGTACCTTTGCAGTTGAATAAGGACGGCAGTTAAGGGTGTAAGGGATGCCTGGAATGGGTGTAAAGGATAGGGTGTTATATAGATAAAGTCCTATCCTTTATAAGGTCAGGAGGCATCGGCAACAGAGTAAACAGGCATTACTAACAGGGTTAAGTGACGGGGGGCTCTTCGGCCCGCACTCATCCAAGAGGCCACGACGGATATGGCCTGCGAGGGCTCCGTCAGACGGATTGTAGCGCTGGTCAAGACTAATCGACCGAAACCGCCGGATTTGGTCGGATGGGAGATTGACACTTGGCACAAAAAAAACTAAGGAAAAGATTGCATATTTGGAAATATTTTTGTAAATTTGCAGCCAGTTATAAACCAAAGAAAAAAGAACTGAGATGAAAGCAAAGAGCCTGAGCATAATCATGTGGGCAGCGTGCTGCGCCATGATGATCGCCTGCAGCCAGCAGGTGCAAAACGCCAAGACTGAGACATTGACTGTCGGCAACCCCTATCTGCCCCTCTGGGAGCATATCCCCGACGGGGAGCCTTACGTGTTCGACGACCCCGACAACCCCGGCAAGCAGCGCGTATATATCTATGGTTCGCACGACGATCTCATCACGGCTTACTGCGGACGCGACCAGGTGGTGTGGTCGGCGCCTGTGGAGGACCTGAGCCAGTGGCGCTACGACGGGGAGATCCTCGTGGTGGACAAGAATGCCAAGGGCGAGCCCTTCGACTCGGCCAAGACGGCGGATGTGCTCTATGCCCCTGACGTGACACTCGTGACGGACTCTACGGGCAAGAAGACCTATTATCTCTTCCCCAACGACCAGACGGGCTTCCGCAACGGCCTCATCGCCAAGAGCGACAGGCCTGACGGTCCCTTCGAGGTGTGCAATTGGAATGCTGACGACCCCAATAAGGTGGACGGCATCTACGGCTTCGACCCTGCCGTGTTCGTGGATGACGACGGCCGCGTCTACGGCTACTGGGGCTTCGAGCACTCGATGGCCGCTGAGATCGACCCCACGACGATGTGTACCGTCAAGCCTGGCACGAAAGTGGTCGACGGCATGATCTCCGGCCGCAACGAGGAAGGCATCTTCAGTTTCTTCGAGGCATCGAGCATCCGTAAGATCAAAGACAAGTATGTGTTCATCTATAGCCGCTTCACGAAGGATGGCGAGTTCGGCCTGCCCACGTCGAACTACACCCTCGCCTACTGCTACAGCGACCAACCCTTAGGACCCTGGACCTACGGTGGAACCATCATCGACGGCCGCGGACGTGAGATCAACGAGCAGGGCGACACCATCGCCTCGGCCACGCCTGACGGCAACACCCACGGCTCCATCTGCGAGGTCAATGGCCAGTGGTACGTGTTCTACCATCGTCAGACGGGTACCGACGAGTATGCCCGCCAGGCCATGGTGGCGCCCATCGAGGTGAAGGTGGAGGAAGGCGCTGGCGGCAAGGTGGAAATCAGCGAGGGCGAGTATAACTCTGAGGGCTTCGCGCTCGATGGCCTCAACCCCCTGGAGCGCCACTCCGCCGGCATCGCCTGCTGGCACACGGGGCTCAAGCCTGCTGTACACAACTGGCCCAACAACACCTACTACGGCTCGTACATCGAGGCGAGTTACGGCACTGACACGAAATTCGACGCGCCCTACGACCTGAAGAACAACACCAACCGCATCGTGAACAATACGGCTGGCTCGATCGTGGGCTATAAGTACTTCGACTTTACGAAGACCAACGAGGAAGAGGACATCCAACTGCTGCTGCGCCTGATACCTGAGGGCGTCGACGGCACCATCCAGGTGATGGCCGACCGCCCGTGGACGTCGCAGGGAGGCATCCTCCTGGGCTCGTACGACCTGAAGGCCGACATGCCGAAGACCTCGACGGAAGTCACCATCGACGTGCCTTCGCTCAGCGAGATGACTGGCAAGCACGCCATCTACTTCATCTTCCTTTCCGACACGAAGGACAAGTCGATCTGCACGCTCGAGGACTTCGTCTTCACATTCTGACAGATGGGACAGGTGAAGAACATCGCTTTCGACTTGGGCGGCGTGGTGCTGGCACTGAGTTATGAGCAGGCCGTCAGGCGGTTTGAGGAGATCGGACTGAGGAACGCCCGCCAGCATCTGGACGCCTTCGAGCAGAAGGGCATCTTCGGAGACCTCGAGTCGGGACGAATCACGGCAGAGGACTTCCGCAGGGAACTCAGTCTGCTGACAGGCAGGGAACTGACGGCCGAGGCGTGCTATCAGGCCTGGCACGGCTACGTGGACTACGTGCCTAAGCGCAACCTGGAGGCCATCCTCAGTCTCAGGGCACGAGGCTTCAAGGTCTGTCTGCTGTCGAACACGAACCCCTACATGATGCAGTGGGCAGAGCGCGACTTCGACGGTGAGGGCCATCCCATCAGTGATTTCTTCGACGCGATGTACCTCAGTTACCAATGTGGGGTGATGAAGCCCAGGCGCGAGATCTTTGAGATGATGCTCAAAGGCCAGCAGGCCAAGGCGGAAGAGACCATCTTCGTGGACGATGGTTCCCGCAACGTGGAGGCAGCAGCAGCCTTAGGCATGCACACCCTCTGTCCACACGACAATGAGGACTGGACAGAGCCCCTGGAGGAACTGATTCGCCGACTATCGGAATAACATCATCATTAAGGAACAACGAACACTAAGGCATAAGCATCATGCGAAGACTGCTGTCCATCCTTTCACTTACCTTCCTTTTCGCCGCTTCACCTACCCTGGCGCAGAAGGCGATTGTGGAGGAGTCTGTGACTGATATCGTCTGCGACGGGCCTACACATGCCTTCCAGCATTTCAGGGAGGTGACAAGCATCCTCAACGAACAGGGCGCCTCGCTGGCCCTATTTGTCTGTTCATGCAGCAAGCACGACAGACTGACGAGTTTCAAGGGGCTGGTGACAGATGGGGCTGGACGCATCATCAGGAGACTGAAGGAGAGCGAACTGAAGAAGACTGAGTACTCTCCCTTCCTGGCTATCGACGACTATAAGATGTACCTCGACTACACCCCACCCGTCTATCCCGTCACCATCACCTACGAATGGACTATCGAGAGCCACGACAACCTGATAGAGTTTCCACGTTTCTGCCCGCAGACGGACTATGACGTCAGCGTCAGAAAAGCCTCCTACAGCCTCAAGGCTCCGAAGAACATGACCATCCGTCATGCCCTGCAGAATATCGACGGAGAGGTCCGCACAGAAGAAAGTGGCAAATACACCCGGACCATCACCCTCGAGGTAAGCGACCTGCCCGTGCTGAAACAAGAGCCATACGCCCGTCCACTCCGCGAAAGGATGCCGATGGCCATGTTTTTCCCCAACGACTTCACCTACTATGGTACGCAGGGCAGCCTGCGCAGTTGGGCTGACTATGGAAAGTGGGAATACAGTCTCATCAACGGTATGGACGCCCTGCCAGAGGCCGTCTGCCAGCAGATACACCAGTTGACGGATCCATTGAAGAGCAATCGCGAGAAAGTAGAGGCCCTCTACCATCGATTGGGAGAGACCACCCGCTACGTAGCCATCCTCTTAGGCATAGGCGGGCAGCAGCCTGCCCCTGCCGCGAGTGTCTGCAAAAGCGGCTTCGGCGACTGCAAGGGACTGACGAACTATATGCGGGCGATGCTGAAAGAGGTAGGCATACCATCGAACTACACCACCATCAGCACCACAAACAGAAGGCTGCTGAAGGACTTTCCAAGCGTGGGACAAATGAACCATGTCATCCTCCAAGTGCCACTACCAGACGATACCTTGTGGCTGGAATGTACAAATCCACGACTGCCGTTAGGCTATGTGCATGAGGATATTGCCGGGCACGATGCCATAGAGATCAGCGCAAAGGGCGGACGACTTGTGAAGTTACCCTGTTACACCGATTCTGCCAACCTTCTACGCACCGCCATCAGCATCAGCCTGAACCGTGACGGGGCTGCAGACCTGACTGTCTCGCAGGAGGCCTACAACCACCAATACGAGAACCGCATTGCCTTATTGAAAATGGATGAAAAAGAACGTCAGAGGGTACTCCAGCAAATCGTTCATGTGCCACAGGCGGAGATCAGTAAGATGGATGTCGCCGAAGACAAAACCAAAATCACACTTGACGCAGAGGTCAAAAGCCTGAGATACGCCACTCGTACGGGTCAGCGTCTCTTTGTACCCATCAACCCTGTCCATCGGGGCCATACTGTACCCAGCATCACGTCGGAACGCCAAGAGGACATCTGGATAGAAAGAGGCTATCTCGACGAGAACGATATCACCATTGACATTCCTGAGGGCTCTGAAATCGAGGCTCGTCCGAAAGACATACAGATAGAGCAGCCTTTCGGCTCGTTCTCTTCCTCCATACTGTCCGACGGCAAGAAGGTGCGCATCAAGAACAGGTTACTGATGAAATCCGGCACCTTCGACAAGTCACTCTACCCTCAGTTATCGGACTTCATCCGCACAATCAGCATTCTCTATGACCAGAAAATCGTATTAAAGATCAAGAACTAACAATCAAACATAATATTATGATGAAACGACTTTGGCTTCTACTATTCATTTTTTCATTCTTTTACGCCTTCTCAACTGTAACGGCGCAGAACCTGAAGTTCGGTAAGCCTACAGACGAAGAGATGAAGATGACAGTCTACGAACAAGACAAGGAGGCGGCGGCCGTCGTGCTCTGCCAACTGACAAGCGTCAGTTACACGATGGATTTCTACAACTTCCTTGTGGACTATGATGTCAAGGTACGCATCAAAGTGCTGAAGGATGAGGGGAAGGAATATGCCGACCTAAGCATCCAATACATCAATAATGAGAATGAGGAATACGCCCAGGAGTACATCGAGGACTTTAAGGCTACGGCCTACAACCTGGAGAACGGCAAGGTGGTAAAGACCAAGATCGGTAAAGAGCGGCTCTTCACCGAACGTATCGACAAGGACTATATGGTAGCCAAGGTTGCCATCCCGCAGGTAAAGGCCGGCACCGTCATCGAATACGAGTATAGACTGCACAGTAATGTGTTCTACCACATCTACGACTGGGATGCTCAGGCCGAGATTCCCGTTGCCTACGCCAACTACCGGCTGGAGATCCCAGCCATCTTCATCTACAACGTGGAGCATACGGGTCTGGAGCCCTTGCAGACCAGCGTCACCGCAGGGACACTCATGTTCAAGGATACCAGCAACGACCTCTCCAATCCCAATAAGTGCAGCACCAACATCTACGTCTGCACAGGCCGTCATCTACACGCTCTGAAAAAAGATAAGTTCGTCTGGAATGTGCGCGACTACTTTACCAAAGTCACTGCAGAACTACAACGCATCAACAGGGCTGGCGGCGGTTATCGTGAAGTAAGGAAGAAGTGGGAACAGATAGATGCCACCCTTTTGGACCATCCCGACTTCGGCGCGCGCCTCTACAAACACAGCAAGTATCAAGAAGAGTTGGAAGCCAGCGGTATTAGTCAGATGGCCGACCTGAAGGAGAAGGTGGCTGCCACCTATAAGTTCCTACGCCAGAGGCTGGCCTGGAATGGAGAGTATGACCTGTTGATACACTCGGCATCAGAGATCGTCAAGAAAGGGAATGGCTCGAATGCCGACCTGAACATGATGCTCATCAACATGCTGGGCGACGTTGGGGTGAAAGCCTATCCCGTAGTGATGAGTACCCGCCGACACGGAAGACTGCCTCAGACCTATCCCACACTGAACAAACTGAACACCTATGTCGTCGGCATACCTGACGGCAGTTCGTGGATCTATGTAGATGCCTCCTCCGCAGACGGTTTCCTGAACGTGTTGCCTGCCAACCTATATACCGACCGTGCCCGCATCATCCAGAAAGAGGGCAGCCTGTGGGTCAACTTACAGAAGACTGGTGAGGCCCGTACACTGATCACCGTCAAGGCCAGTCTCTCACCTCGTGGAGAGATGAAAGGCGAGCAGACAGCCATCTATTCCGGCAATGCTGCCGCTAACGAACGAACCGCATTCCGCGAGGCAGCAGACAGTTCCGCCTTCATAGCCAAGAAGGCTTCTCTAAACGGTATCAATATCAACAGTTGTAAGATGGACGGGCACCGTGACTTTGCACCACACGTCCAAGAGGTCATCAACTTCACCAGGCAAGGGAATGCTACAGACGACCATATCTATCTGAACCCGCTCACAGAAATCCCCGTCACCAGCAATCCATTCCTTGAGACAGAACGGTTACTCCCTGTGGAGTTTCCATACAAACAGACGTTCACCCTCTCTGTACAACTCACACTACCTGACGGCTGGCAACTGGAAGAGTTGCCCAAGAGCACCAAGATAACGGCTGCCGACAAGAGTCTGGCTGGACACATCCTCTATGAAAGTACCGATGAACACACCGTGACCATCCACTACCAGTTCCGACTCAGCAACGTCACTTACGACAAGACCCAATACGACACGCTGAAACAACTCTTCGATATCTTTGCAAACCGTGCCAAAGACATACTGGTCATCAAAAAAGCATGATAAATCCAAATAAATTTGGTTTTTTCCGTTTTTTTCATTATCTTTGCAGTCAGAAACTTAAAGCATAAAAATAACATGAAGAAATTGAAACAAGGCTCGCTCTGCGTACAGGCAGGGTATAAGGCCAAAAACGGAGAACCCATAGAATTGCCCATCATCCAGTCGACGACATTCAAATACGACGACTCTGACGAGATGGCACAGTTGTTCGACCTGAAGAAAGAGGGCTATTTCTACACCCGCCTGCAGAACCCTACCAACGACGCCGTGGCAGAGAAGATCGCGGCTCTGGAGGGCGGTGTGGGGGCCGTGCTGACCTCCTCAGGCCAGGCAGCGAACTTCTATGCGCTCTTCAACATCTGTGAGGCAGGTGACCACTTCATCACCTCGAACGAGATCTATGGCGGCACCTATAACCTCTTCGGCGTGACACTGAAGAAACTCGGCATCGAGAGCACGTTCATCTCGCAGGAGGCAACGGACGAGGAGATCCAGGCAGCCTTCCGTCCGAATACGAAGGCTGTGTTTGGAGAGACCATCTCGAATCCAGGCTGCGCCGTCTTCGACATCGAGCGCTTCGCCAAGATCGCCCATAAGAACGGCGTGCCCCTGATCGTCGACAACACGTTCGCCACACCCATCAACTGCCGTCCCTTCGAATGGGGCGCAGACATCGTCACCCACTCCACCACGAAATACATGGACGGCCTGGCTACGCAGGTAGGCGGCGTGGTGGTGGACAGCGGCAACTTCGACTGGTTCGCTCATGCCGAGAAGTTCCCTGGTCTCTGCACGCCTGACGAGTCGTACCACGGACTGACCTACGTGAAGGCCTTCGGCAAGAAAGGCTACACGACGAAACTCGTAGCCCAACTGATGCGCGACCTCGGATCGATACCCGCACCGCAGAACTCGTTCCTGCTGCACCTCGGACTGCAGACGCTGCATCTGCGCATGGCCCAGCACTGCAAGAACGCCCAGAAGGTGGCAGAGTTCCTGCACGACAACGAGAAGGTGGCATGGGTACACTACTGCGGTCTGAAAGACGACCCCTACTATGCCCTCGGCCAGAAGTACCTGCCTCAGGGCTCCTGCGGCGTGATTGCCTTCGGCCTGAAGGGTGACCGCGAGACAGCCATCAAGTGGATGGACTCGCTGGAGATGATCAACATCGTGACCCACGTGGCAGATGCCCGCACCTGTGTGCTGCATCCCGCTTCGCACACCCACCGTCAACTCAGCGACGAGCAACTGCGAGAGGCTGGCGTGGCACCAGACCTGATCCGCCTCAGCGTCGGCATCGAGGACGTGGAGGACATTCTCGACGACATCAAGCAGGCACTGGAGAAGATTTAAACAACCTCATAACAATAAAAAAGCATATCTATGGAAGTAACTAAAATCATGCAGGACCTGGAGCGCAAGCATCCGGGCGAGTTAGAGTATTTACAGGCAGTACGCGAAGTGCTGGAGTCCGTAAAAGACGTGTATAACCAGCATCCGGAATTCGAGAAGGCGAAGATCATCGAGCGCATCGTTGAGCCGGAGCGAATCATCACCTTCCGTGTGCCCTGGGTCGACGACAAGGGCGAGGTACAGGTGAACCTCGGCTATCGCGTGCAGTTCAACAGCGCCATCGGCCCCTACAAGGGCGGGCTGCGCTTCCACGCATCAGTGAACCTGAGCATCCTGAAGTTCCTCGGCTTCGAGCAGACCTTCAAGAACGCGCTCACCACTCTGCCCATGGGCGGTGGCAAGGGCGGCTCGGACTTCTCGATACGTGGCAAGAGCGACAACGAGGTGATGAAGTTCTGCCAGGCCTTTATGACTGAACTGTACAGGCATATTGGTCCCGACGAGGATGTACCTGCTGGCGACATCGGCGTAGGAGCACGAGAGATCGGCTATCTGTTCGGACAGTATAAGAAACTGACGCACCAGTTCCAGGGCGTGCTCACTGGCAAAGGCAGGGAATGGGGCGGTTCGATCCTGCGCCCAGAGGCTACGGGATACGGCGCCCTCTATTTCGTGCATCAGATGCTGGAGGAGCACGGACTCGACATCAAGGGCAAGACGGTGGCCCTCTCAGGCTTCGGCAATGTGGCCTGGGGCGCCGCGAAGAAAGCAACGGAACTGGGGGCGAAGGTCATCACCATCAGCGGTCCTGACGGCTACGTGTATGACCCTGCAGGACTGGATGCGGAGAAGATAGAGTATATGCTGGAACTGCGTGCCTCGGGCAATGACATCTGCCAGCCGTATGTGGACGAGTTCGACGGAGCCACCTTCTATCCAAATAAGAAGCCGTGGGAGCAGAAGGCCGACATCTATCTGCCCTGTGCCACTCAGAACGAACTGAACGGCGAGGATGCAGACCGCATCCTGGCCAACAAGCCCCTGTGCGTGGCAGAGGTGTCGAACATGGGTTGCACGGCAGAGGCTGTGGAGAAGTTCATCGCCGCCAAGCAACTCTTCGCACCAGGCAAGGCCGTGAACGCTGGTGGCGTGGCTACATCAGGCCTGGAGATGACGCAGAACTCGGAGCGCATCTCGTGGACAGGCGAAGAGGTGGACCGCATGCTGCACCAAATCATGTCGGGCATCCACGAGCAGTGCGTCAAGTACGGCAAGGAGGATGGCTATGTCAATTACGTAAAAGGTGCTAACGTGGCTGGCTTCATGAAGGTCGCCAAGGCCATGCTGGCGCAAGGCATCGTGTAAAAGAGTGAAGAATGAAGAGTGAAGAGTGAAGAATTTCTTGCGTCCCGTTGGTAGCAAGCGGCAAAGCCGAGCGGCTACCGCAGCAGAGAATTGGACATCAAATAAAGATGCCAAGAAACGCATAATCATCATGATTATGTTGTTGTTCTGCGCGGCAGCAAATTATTCACTTTTCACTATTCACTTTTCCCTTCTGAACGCCCAAAGTGTTCAGAAGGGCAAGGCATCGTATTACCCCAAGAAGTTCACGGGGCGGCGTACGGCCAGCGGGGAGCGGCTGCACCACGACAGTCTGACCTGTGCCCACCGCACCTACCCCTTCGGCACGTTGCTGAAGGTGACGAATCCTGCCAACGGCAAACATGTCATCGTCAGAGTGACGGATCGCGGACCGTATGTCAAGGGGCGGATCATCGACCTCTCCGTACGTGCTGCACGCGAACTCGGCATTATCGCACAGGGTATCGCTCCCGTTACCGTCGAACATTACAGCGAGACCATCATCCCCTTCAAGCCTGAAGAGGATCTAGACCTGCCAGAGTTTGACATAGGCACCAACGAAGGCGCTGATACCAAGCCCATCTGGATGGAATTGCGGGATCAGTATAAGAAGAAACAAGAAGAAGAAAAAGCATCGGATTGACACAGATTTGCACAGATTCCTTTTATTAGGTTGATAATCCGCGCTAATCCGTGTCAATCCGTCAGTATCATTTCATGGTCCGAATGGGGAACTCCTTGGCTTGTGAGGCGATTTCCTTGTTCTCTTGGAGGACGCTGATACGGATGACGGCCTCACCATCCTTCAGTCTGTTGTCGGCCTTGATAACCGCCGTATAGCGGATGCCCCTGCCTGGCATAATGCTCTCCACGAGGACGTTCTCGGAGATGTGAATATGCTTGTTACCCGTCAACTCTACCACGGTCGGCAAAACCTGGAAGACGGGCTTGCCAGATGTATTGTAAATCTCGAACACCATCCGAGCCTCCTCACCACGACTCAGCACACCGTCGCGGCTGGTATCAAGGAGTTGTGCATGACGTATCTCAAGAATGGATGTGGAAGCAGGCTTAACGGTGGAAGGGGCAGTGCTGTTGAAGTTCTCGTCGAACCCCAACAGGCGGTCGTCGCCACCATTGCTCTCATCGAAGCCACTCTGACTCTGGCCATCACTGACGACGCTGGTCGGCATAGTCCTCATAACGGCGCTGCTCAGCCTTGTCAGCAGCAGAGCCTATCGCAGCACCTACCGCGGCTCCGCCTGCCATGCCTATCAGCGATCCGACATTCCTACCATGCCATCCGCCTGCTATGCCACCTATAGCAGAACCAATAATCGAACCAAAACTACCTCCTGTGACAGCACCTGACCCAGTGTATGTGCCACAACTGCTCAACATGAGCATGGTTCCCAATGATAATACCAATGTCTTCTTCATAATCAACCGTTTATTTTTTGTTCAACGCTGCAAAGGTAAGCATTTCTTCTGATAATACCAAAGGGGAATTCCCGAAAATATCATAGGGGAAACCCTACACACGGGCATTTCCCCCAGGCGCTTTCCATATATGCATTTACGAAAAAAGCCTGCATCTGTTGACAGACGCAGGCTCTCTATAGAGATTCTGATATTGTTTACTCAGCCTTTGCCTCCTCAGCAGGAGCCTCAGCAGCAGGTGCTTCCTCGGCCTTAGCCTCTTCCTTGGCAGGAGCCTCTGCGGGAGCAGCAGCCTCAGCCTTAGGAGCAGACTTGCGAGAACGACGGGTAGACTTCTTCTTCGTATCCTTTGCCATTTCGGGATCAAAGTCAACGAGTTCGATGAAGCATACCTGAGCAGCGTCACCCTGACGAGTACCGAGTTTGATGATACGGGTGTAGCCACCGGGACGGTCGCCCACCTTTGCACTTACCTCACCAAAGAGTTCTTTGATGACTTCCTTGTTCTGCAGGTAACTGAATACAACACGGCGAGAATTGGTAGAGTCTTCCTTTGCCTTTGTGATCAGCGGCTCTACGTACTTCTTCAGGGCCTTGGCCTTTGCGACGGTCGTAGTGATTCTTTTGTGCATGATCAGCGAGATAGCCATGTTTGCGAGCATGGAACTACGGTGACTGGCAGTACGACCGAGATGATTGAATTTCTTATTATGTCTCATTGTTCTTGTTTTCTTTTATTGGGCATTCGGCATGTCCTCGCGCGCTCGACCTTGGTCGCTTGGCTTGCAAAGAACTTACTCCCTGTCCAGTTTATACTTGGAAATATCGGTTCCAAACGACAGATTCAGACTCTCGAGCAAATCATCAAGCTCAGTGAGCGATTTCTTACCGAAGTTGCGGAACTTCAGGAGGTCGGTCTTATTATACTGCACGAGATCACCAAGTGTCTCGACGTCGGCAGCCTTCAGACAATTGAGGGCACGAACAGAGAGGTTCATGTCGACAAGACGTGTCTTCAGCAACTGGCGCATGTGCAGGATCTCCTCATCAAACTCCTGGTTGCCATCAGACTCGGTATTCTCGAGTGTGATCTTCTCGTCAGAGAACAACATGAAGTGATAGATGAGGATCTTGGCAGCCTCCTTCAGGGCATCCTTCGGGTGGATGGAACCATCCGTCGTAACCTCAAGCACGAGTTTGTCGTAGTCGGTCTTCTGCTCAACACGATACGGCTCCACAGAGTACTTCACGTTACGGATCGGAGTGTAAATAGAATCGATGGCGATGACATTCACGTCAGTGCAGAACTCACGGTTCTCGTCAGCAGGGACATAACCGCGGCCCTTATTGATAGTCAAATCAATCTGCATCGATGCCTTCGAATCTAAATGACAAATCACCAAATCGGGATTCAGCACCTCAAATCCGGTCAGATACTTGCCTATGTCTGCGGCTTTGAATTCTGTAGAATTCTCGACCGTGATACTGACTTTCTCGTTCTCGAATTCTTCTACAACTTGCTTGAACCTCACTTGCTTCAGGTTCAAGATAATGTTGGTCACGTCTTCCTTTACACCAGGTACTGAGGAGAACTCATGCTCAACACCCGCGATGCGCACGGTGTTGATGGCATAGCCCTCGAGCGATGAAAGAAGAATGCGGCGCAGCGCGTTGCCAATGGTCACACCGAAACCGGGCTCCAAGGCGACTTTATCGGGTTTTTGAAATGCTAATATCGCCATTAATTTAAATGATTTTAGTTCTTAGAGTACAACTCAACGATTGACTGTTCCTTAATGTTCTCAGGGATATCGGCACGCTCCGGCATGTGCAGGAACTTACCACCCTTAGCGCTCTCATCCCACTCGATCCAGGGGTACTTCGAATGATTGAAACCAGCGAGGGCAGCCTCGATAACCTCCAGAGACTTTGACTTCTCACGGACGGCTACAATCATACCCGGCTTCACCTGGAATGAAGGAATGTTCACCACCTTACCGTCAACAGTAATATGCTTGTGACCCACGAGTTGACGAGCAGCAGCGCGAGTAGGAGCAATACCAAGACGGAACACCACGTTGTCGAGTCGGCTCTCTAACAGTTGGAGCAGCACCTCACCAGTGATACCGTCAGCCTTAGCGGCTTTCTCGAACAGGTTACGGAACTGACGCTCAAGCACTCCATAGGTATACTTGGCCTTCTGCTTCTCTGCCAGCATGACGGGGGAAGTTCCTACGGGACAAAACTTTGTCTGCGCCGAAGATGGGCTCACCAAAACGACGCGCAATTTTTGATTTCGGTCCTAAATATCTTGCCATAATTTATTAAAATGATATTTCTAGTCCAACTAGTCGGACTAGTTAAACTAGTTTTAAACTCTACGACGCTTCGGAGGACGGCATCCGTTGTGCGGCAGCGGCGTAACATCGATAATCTCCATCACCTCGATACCTGCACCATGGATGGCACGGATAGCGGACTCACGGCCGTTACCAGGACCCTTCACATAAGCCTTCACCTTGCGAAGACCGAGATCGTAAGCGACCTTGGCGCAATCCTCTGCAGCCATCTGGGCAGCATACGGAGTATTCTTCTTTGAACCACGGAAACCCATCTTACCGGCTGATGACCAAGAGATAACCTGACCTTCGTCGTTAGCCAGCGAAACGATAATATTGTTGAAAGAGCTGTGGACGTGCAACTGACCAATGGCGTTGACACGAACGTTTCTCTTCTTGGAAGTGACTGTTTTCTTTGCCATAACTGTAAACTGTAAACTTTAAACTGTTAACAAAAAAATTACTTTGTGGCCTTCTTCTTATTAGCAACAGTCTTCTTCTTTCCCTTACGGGTACGAGCATTATTCTTGGTGCTCTGACCACGAACAGGAAGACCATTACGATGACGGACTCCACGATAGCAACCAATATCCATCAGTCGCTTGATGTTCAACTGCTGAACTACTTCGACCTATACCATAGATATAAGTCAATGCGATTTCGCCACGCTTATTCTGGGGCAAATCTACTCCAACAATTCTTATTGCCATTTGAAAATTAATAAAAAAATAATACGTTAAATTTCGAAATTCTGCTAAAAAGCATGCAAAGGTACGAAGATTTTCTCAAACCTCCGCACATTTTATGCATATTTAACATTAACCCTGACGCATTTTATACTTCGGGTTCTTCTTGTTGATAACGAACAGGCGTCCCTTGCGACGTACAATCTTGCAATCCGGGGTACGCTTCTTCAATGATGCTCTTGTCTTCATAATCGTTCTTTTGTTTATTTGTATCTGAATACAATTCTTCCTTTTGTCAGATCATACGGACTCATCTCTACCTTCACCTTATCACCGGGAAGGATCTTGATATAATGCATTCTCATCTTACCAGAGATGTGCGCAATGATCTGTACTCCATTCTCAAGTTCTACTCGGAACATCGCATTCGACAGCGATTCAACGATGGTTCCGTCCTGCTCTATAGCGGATTGTTTTGCCATATAATTAATATAAATGTCCTTCTACTTGTTCTACTTCCTCGAAAGAAGACAGAATCTCAGCCTTGCCTCGCCTGATGGCAATCGTATGTTCGAAATGGGCTGCAGGCTTCCCGTCGCGGGTCCTGACAGTCCAGCGATCCTGGTCCAGCCAGATAGAACGATTGCCCATCGTGATCATAGGTTCGATGGCGATACACATGCTGGCTTTCAGCATCACACCATTCCCCCGTCTGCCATAGTTCGGCACCTGAGGATCCTCGTGCATCTCGCGACCAATACCGTGACCAGTCAGTTCGCGCACGACACCATATCCATGTGCCTCGCAGTGGTCTTGCACAGCACTGCTGATATCACCCAGATGCTTTCCTGCCACCGCCTGCTCGATGCCAAGGAAAAGTGACTCCTTGGTTGTTTTGAGCAACTGTTTGACTTCATCGGAAACCTCGCCCACGCAGAACGTGTAGCAAGAGTCGCCATTGAAACCGTTCAAGAGCGTCCCACAGTCTACGGAGATGATATCTCCCTCCTTAAGGACTGTGCTCTCATTCGGCACACCATGTACGACGACGTCATTCACCGACGTACAGATGCTGGCAGGAAACGGCCCTCCATATGGATTGGGGAACCCCTTGAACGTCGGGACGGCACCATGGTCTCTGATGAACTCGTCCGCGATCTTGTCCAATTGGAGGGTCGTTACTCCAGGCTTGATATATTTTGCCAATTCGCCAAGCGTCTTACCAACAAGTTGGTTAGCCTGACGCATCAGTTCTATCTCATCTTCAGTCTTCAGGTAGATCTTCATAGAAGATTAGTAAGCCGCCATGCCACGGCCGTGGATACGGCCAGAACTGAGCAAACCATCGTAGTGGCGCATCAACAGATGACTCTCAATCTGAGCGAGTGTGTCAAGCACCACACCGACGAGAATCAGCAGTGACGTACCGCCGAAGAACTGAGAAAACGCATCCTGCACATTCAACAGGCTTGCCAGTGCAGGCATCACAGCGATGAAGGCGATGAACAAGGATCCGGGCAGTGTGATACGCGACATCACCGTGTCGATATACTCTGCCGTCTCCTTACCAGGCTTAACGCCAGGGATGAATCCGTTGTTACGCTTCATGTCCTCGGCCATCTGCGTCGGGTTGAGCGTGATAGCCGTATAGAAGTATGTGAATGCGATGATCAGCAACGCGAAGATGATGTTGTAGGTCCAACTGTGATGATCAAGCATCGTACGGACAAACCAACTGGCATTCTCCGGAGCAGAATACTGCACGAGTGTCAGCGGGATGAACATCAGTGCCTGAGCAAAGATGATAGGCATCACGTTGGCAGCAAACAACTTCAGCGGGATATACTGGCGTGCACCGCCGACCTGCTGATTACCTACAATGCGCTTTGCATACTGTACGGGCACTTTACGGACGCCCTGTACCAGAACAATAGATGCACAAACAACTGCATAGAGAATGATGATCTCAACGAGGAACATCACCAGACCACCACCTGAGATGGCGGTGAATCGTGACGTCAACTCCTGGAAGAAAGCCTGGGGCAGACGGGCGATGATACCAATCATAATGATCAGCGAGATACCGTTTCCTATACCCTTATCGGTAATGCGCTCACCCAGCCAGAGGATAAACATACTTCCTGCGGACAGTATAATGACGGCCGGAACCATGAACACAGACCAGGAGATGCCCTGAGCGAGGGCAGCACCAGCCTGCATCTTCAGGTTCATCAGGTAACCCGGAGCCTGGAACAACAGGATGGCCACTGTGAGCCAACGGGTATACATGGCAATCTTCTTACGGCCGCTCTCACCCTCACGCTGCATCTTCTGAACGTAAGGCACAGCGACGGCGAGGAGCTGCATAACGATTGAAGCAGAGATGTAAGGCATGATTCCAAGCGCAAAGATAGATGCGTTGGAGAATGCGCCACCAGAGAACATATCGAGCAGCGACATCAGACCGCCGGCAGTCTGTGACTGCAGTTGGCTCAACATAGCCGGGTTGATACCAGGAAGTACCACGAACGAGCCGAAACGATAAATCGCCACGAACAGGAGCGTGATGAGGAGGCGCTGGCGCAGATCCTCAATCTTCCAGATGTTCTTCAGTGTCTCTATTAACTTCTTCATTACTGTTTAGATTTTTGTTGCGTTACCACCTACTGCCTTGATTGCTTCCTCGGCAGTCTTTGAGAAGGCATTGGCCTCCACTTCGATCTTGGCCTTCAGTTCACCGTTGCCAAGTACCTTCACCAACTCCTTGCCGTTGGTCAGACCAGCAGCCACGAGTTCTGCGATACCGATCTTGGTGAGGTTCTTCTCCTCTGCCAGTCTCTGCAGAGTGGAGAGATTCACAGCGAAGTACTCCTTGTGGTTGATGTTCTTGAAACCACCCTTCGGGACACGACGCTGGAGAGGCATCTGACCGCCTTCGAAACCAACCTTCTTCTTATAACCAGAACGAGCCTTGGCACCCTTGTGACCACGGGTAGAAGTACCGCCCAGACCTGAACCAGGACCGCGACCGATACGACGACGAGAGTGGGTAGAACCTTCAGCCGGCTTTAAATTATTCAGTTTCATAATCGAATCTACTTTTTAATTGTTGCTATTAGTCAATAACGGTCACGAGATGGTGAACCTTGCGGATCATACCACGGATTGAAGGAGTATCCTCAACTTCAACAACCTGAGAGATCTTACGCAGGCCGAGAGCCTGGAGCGTACGCTTCTGGTCTATCGGATAACCGATCTTACTCTTAATCTGCTTTACCTTAATTGTTGCCATAGTCTTTGTCTCCTTTAACCTTTGAATACTTTTTCCATACTGATACCGCGAGTACCTGCCACCGTGTAGGCGTCACGCATCTGGCTCAGAGCCGTGATGGTAGCCTTCACCAGGTTGTGGGGGTTCGAAGAGCCCTTCGACTTGGCAAGCACATCCTTGACACCGACGCTCTCCAGCACGGCACGCATAGCACCACCAGCCACCAGACCGGTACCGGCAGCAGCCGGCTTCAGGAACACCTGTGCACCACCGAAGCGAGCCTCCATCTCATGAGGGATGGTGCCCTTGAGCACGGGAACTTTCACAAGATTCTTCTTGGCTGCCTCTACACCCTTGGCGATGGCGGCGGTAACTTCACCAGCCTTGCCCAGACCCCAGCCGATGATGCCGTTGCCGTCGCCGACAACAACAATGGCTGCGAATGTAAAGGTGCGACCTCCCTTGGTAACCTTCGTTACACGGTTGATGGCAACCAGTCTGTCTTTCAACACTACGTCACTATTTACTTTAACATTTTTCATTGCCATAATCGTTTAGAATTTAAGTCCACCTTTACGTGCTGCGTCTGCCAGAGACTTGACACGGCCGTGATACAGATAGCCATTACGGTCGAAGACAACGGCGCTGATGCCTGCCTCCTGAGCCTTCTTAGCCAACAGTTCACCAACCTTCTCAGCCTGCTGGATCTTCGGCATAGCCTCCAGACCCAGAGAAGATGCAGATGCGAGTGTTTTACCTTCCAAATCATTAATCACCTGAGCATAGATCTGCTTGTTCGAGCGGAACACACTCAGACGAGGACGCTCGGCAGTGCCGAACACGTTCTTGCGAATTCTATATTTGATCTTAATTCGTCTTTCTTCTTTCTTTGTTGTCATAATCTTGAATCCTTTAATGATTAATTCTTAATTACTTAGCCGAGGCTGACTTACCCGACTTACGACGGATAACCTCACCCTTGAACAAGATACCCTTTCCTTTGTAAGGCTCAGGCATGCGGAAAGAACGAATTTTAGCGCAGATCAGACCGAGCAGTGCCTTGTCGCATGACTCGAGGATGATCTGGGGGTTCTGGTTACGCTCCATCTTGGTCTCTACCTTCACCTCCTTAGGAAGTTGGATAAAGATGGGGTGCGTATAACCGAGAGCAAACTCGATGATGTTACCCTGGTTAGACACACGGTAACCGACACCCACGAGTTCCATCTCCTTCTTATAACCTTCGCTCACACCGACAACCATATTGTTGACGAGTGCACGATACAGACCGTGGAAAGCCTGCTTCTGCTTGATGTTGACAGGGCTGTTCTCGTCTATCTCGAATGTGACGTGACCATCCTCAATCTTCACTTTGATAGAGGCGTCTACCTTCTGAGAAAGTTCACCCTTCGGACCCTTAACGGTCACAAGACCGTCCTTGTCCTGAGTCACAGTAACGCCTGCAGGAATACTAATTGGCAATTTTCCTATTCTTGACATATGCTATCCTCCAATTAATATACGTAGCAAAGAACCTCGCCGCCGATCTTCAGGTCGGCAGCCTCTTTGTCTGTCATAACACCTTTGGACGTGGAAATGATGGCGATACCAAGTCCGTTAATAACTCTCGGCATGTCTTTGTAGCCGGTGTAGCGGCGGAGACCCGGGGTGGATACTCTCTTAAGACACTTGATGGCGTTCTCACGCGTGGCGGGGTCATACTTCAGGGCCACCTTGATAGTACCCTGAGGACCATCCTCGATGAACTTGTAGTTCAGGATGTAACCCTTCTCGAAGAGGATCTTCGTGATTTCCTTCTTCAAGTTCGACGCAGGCACCTCCACGACACGGTGATGTGCCATGATGGCATTTCTGAGTCTGGTCAGATAATCTGCTATTGGATCTGTCATAAAATAAATGTTTTAATTGATCGGGACTGCCCCGACAATATTAATAATAAAAAAACTTCTGTTTCGCTCTGGTTTACCAGCTTGCCTTCTTCACGCCAGGTATCAGACCGCTTGATGCCATCTCGCGGAACTGGATACGGGAGAGGCCGAACTGACGCATATAACCCTTCGGACGACCCGTGATCTTGCAGCGGTTGTGCAGACGGATGGGGTTGGCGTTCTTGGGGATGCTCTGCAGTTTGCGGGCTGCCTCATAGGCTGCCATAGCGCCCTCTTCTGTGTTCACATCGGCTGTAGCGATGATCTTCTTCAGGGCTGCACGCTTCTCAGCATAGCGGGCAACGAGTTTGGCGCGCTTCACCTCGCGGGCTTTCATTGATTCCTTTGCCATATCTCTTAATCGTTTTTAGCGTTCTTGAATGGGAGACCGAAGGCCTTCAGCAGAGCATAACCCTCCTCGTCGGTCTGAGCCGTCGTCACGAAGGTGATGTTCATACCCTGGATACGGTCCACTGAATCGATATTGATCTCAGGGAAGATAATCTGCTCCTGGATACCCAGTGTGTAGTTACCACGGCCGTCGAACTTGCTCTCGATACCCTTGAAGTCACGGATACGCGGCAGGGCGATGCGCACAAGTTTCTCCAGGAACTCATACATACGCTCGCGGCGAAGGGTCACCATCACACCGATGGGCATCTTCTTACGAAGTTTGAAGTTGGCGATATCCTTCTTGGAATAGGTTGCCACGGCCTTCTGACCACAGATGGCGGAGATCTCGTTGATAGCCACATCGATAATCTTCTTGTCCTGAGTGGCGTCACCAAGACCCTGGTTGACGACAATCTTCTTCAGAACGGGAATCTGCATTGCCGATGTGTAGTTGAACTGCTTCTTCAGAGCCGGAGCAATCTTCTCCTTGTACTCTGTCTTTAACTGTGCTGTATTTGCCATTACTTAATCTCCTCCCCTGACTTTTTAGCGATACGGGTGACCTTTTTGCCCTCGCGCTTGATGGCGACACGGGTAGCCTTGCCACTCTTCGGATCAATCAAACTAATATTTGAGATGTGAATAGGAGCCTCCATCTTCACGAAGCCTCCCTGAGGGTTCTTGGCACTCGGCTTGGCGCTCTTGTTGACCATGTTCACACCTTCAACAAGTGCACGCTCCTTGTCGGCCATCACCTTCAGCACCTTACCCGTCTTGCCCTTGTCCTCACCGGCCAGGACGATGACGGTATCATTCTTCTTAATATTGAACTTTGCCATTTCTCTAAACTATAAACTTTAAACTATCAACTATTAAAGTACCTCAGGTGCCAAAGAAACGACCTTCATGTTCACGGCGCGGAGCTCACGGGCCACAGGGCCGAAGATACGGCTACCGCGAAGTTCGCCGGCATTGTTCAACAGCACACAGGCATTGTCGTCGAAACGGATGTACGAACCATCAGCACGGCGGATCTCCTTCTTTGTGCGAACAACCAAAGCCTTTGATACTGCACCCTTCTTCACGTCACTTGTAGGGATCGCGTTCTTGATAGAGACGACGATGATGTCACCTACGCTGGCATAACGGCGCTTTGTGCCGCCCAGCACACGGATGCAGAGAGCCTCACGTGCACCGCTGTTGTCAGCAACAGTCAATCTGGTTTCTGTCTGTATCATAATTACTTAGCTTTTTCTACGATTTGAACTAATCTCCATCTCTTTGTCTTCGACAGAGGACGGGTTTCCATAATGAGCACGGTATCACCGATGTTGCACTCGTTCTTCTCGTCGTGTGCGTGATACTTCTTTGTCTTCTGGACAAACTTACCATAAATAGGGTGCTTCTCCTTGAACTTGGCGGCAATAACAATGGTTTTATCCATCTTGTTGCTGATAACGACACCCTGTCTTGTCTTTCTTAAATTTCTTGTTTCCATATGGACCATTGTTATTTTTTAAGTTCTCTCTGATGAAGTTCTGTTTTCATACGTGCGATATCACGACGGGCAGCCTTAATCTGAGAAGGATTCTCAAGCGGGGTGATGGCGTGGTTCAACTTCATCTGGTTGTACTTTGCAACCTCAGCCTCAATACGCTCGGCCAAGTCCTTGGTCTCGAGTTCTCTTACTTCTTTAATCTTCATACTCAATTAAGCGTTTTTATCGTAATCACGTCTAACAACAAACTTTGTCTTCACAGGCAGTTTCTGCGCGCCGAGGCGGAGAGCCTCCTTGGCGATGTCGAAAGGAACGCCTTCCACTTCAAAGAGGATGCGGCCGGGAGTGACGGGAGCAACCCATCCTGCGGGATCACCCTTACCTTTACCCATTCGCACGTCAGCAGGCTTGCGGGTGATGGGCTTGTCGGGGAAGATGCGGATCCAAACCTGACCTTCACGGTTCATATAACGGTTGATGGCAACACGGGCTGCCTCAATCTGACGGCTGTCGATCCACTTCGCATCCATAGTCTTGATGCCGAAGCTGCCGAAAGCCAGTGTCGTACCTCTGTGGGCGTTGCCTTTGTTGCCGCGTCCGTCCTGAGGTCTTCTATATCTTACTCTTTTTGGCTGTAACATAATTCTCTAATTCTCTAATTCGTGATTACTTCTTCTTATTACGGAACTTTCTGTCACGGCCACCACCGGCGTTCTGTCGGCTACCACCCTTCTCCTGTGTGAAGTTCGGGGTCAGGTCTACGTCACCATAGATCTCACCACGGCAGATCCACACCTTGATACCCAGCAGACCGACTTTCGTCAGAGCCTCTGCGTGGCAGTAGTCGATGTCAGCACGATAGGTGTGCAGCGGAGTACGACCCTCCTTGAGCATCTCGCTGCGTGCGATTTCAGCACCGTTCAGACGACCTGAGATCAGCACCTTGATACCCTCGGCACCAGCACGCATCGTGTTCTGGATAGCCATCTTGATGGCGCGGCGGTAAGCGATCTTACCCTCTACCTGACGAGCGATGTTGTTGGCAACAATCGTGGCATCGAGTTCGGGGCGCTTCACCTCGAAGATATTGATCTGGATCTCTTTATCGTAGAGTTTCTTCAACTCCTCCTTCAGTTTGTCTACATCCTGTCCGCCCTTACCAATGACGATGCCCGGACGAGCCGTGCAGATCGTAATGGTGACCAGTTTCAGTGTGCGCTCGATGACAATCTTCGACACGCTGGCCTTGGCCAGACGCTCGTTCAGATACTTACGGATTTTCTGATCCTCTACCAGGTTATCTCCGAAGTCCTTGCCTCCGAACCAATTCGAATCCCAACCTCTTACGATTCCAAGACGGTTGCTTATTGGATTTACTTTCTGTCCCATACTTATTCTTTTACATCATTAGTTTTAGCGTCAACGAACAGAGTCACGTGGTTGCTGCGCTTACGGATGCGGTAGCCACGGCCCTGAGGTGCAGGTCTCATTCTCTTCATTGTCACACCCTCGTCGACAAAGATGCGGGTGATGAACAGTTCACCGTCCTCTGCCTTGCGGTCATTCTTGGCTTCCCAGTTGGCAATGGCCGAGCGGAGGAGTTTCTCTACATCTGCTGCTGCTGCCTTCTTCGAGAAACGAAGCACACCCAGTGCGCGATTCACTTCCATGCCGCGGATCATGTCGACGACATAGCGCATCTTGCGGGGTGAGGAGGGGCAGCCCTTCAGCTTGGCAAAATACTGTGTCTTAAGTGCTGCTTTTCTTTCTTCAGCCTTAATATGTTTTCTTGCTCCCATGTTAATTCTTAATGTTTAATGTTAATTGTCCCTGGGATTACTTCTTGTTACCGGCGTGACCACCGAAGCGGCGGGTGGGTGCGAACTCACCGAGTTTGTGACCTACCATGTTCTCAGTAACGTAGACAGGGATAAACTTATTACCGTTATGAACTGCAACAGTGTGTCCCACGAAGTCCGGGGAGATCATTGATGCCCTGGCCCATGTCTTGACGACATTCTTCTTACCACTCTCATTCATGGCGAGAATCTTCTTCTCGAGTGATACGTTGATGTACGGACCTTTCTTTAATGAACGACTCATAATTTAC
>ONPM01000155.1 GCA_900319715.1 uncultured Prevotella sp. | reverse complement strand
TACATGTCCTTGGAAGGCTGCCTCACGATACCAAAGGAAAGCCTTGTGGTGATCCATTTCCGTGCCGTTGCCGAGATAATAGGCATTGGCCACATTGACCTGTGACTGCATATCCCCTTTATCAGCGGCTTTCATGTACCACTCAAAGGCTTGCTCTGTATTTTGCTCCACACCCTTGCCGTGATAGTAACACTCGCCGACGTTGAAGCAACCATAGACATCACCCAGCTCAGCAGCCTTCATATACCACTCAAAAGCCAACTCCAGATTGACTTTCACACCAGTGCCACGCTCGTAGCAGACCCCAAGGTTCTTGCGTCCCGCTGGTAGCAAGCGACCAAAGGTCGAGCGGTTCATCGCCTTGGTGTCGCCCTCGTAAGCCTTCTCACGATAGCCGTCAGCCTTGTTGCGTTCCTTGGGCATAGGTATTAGATTCCCTCCATCTCGCTTGCCACACGGGCCTCACAGTCCCTCATGGCATCGAGGGTCTTTTGCAGCACCTCGTCCAATGGCCATCCCAGCATTTCTGCCCCCTGTTCAATGACCTCACGAGAACAGCCTGCGGCAAATCCCTTTGACTTGTACTTCTTCTTGAGCGACTTCAATTCCATGTCCTGAACGCTCTTCGAAGGGCGCATCAGGGCAGCAGCCCATATCAGTCCTGTCAGTTCATCGGTAGCATAGAGCACTTTTTCCATCAGGTGCTCTGGCTTCACATCTACGGTTATGCCATAGCCGTGGCTGCAGATGGCATGGATCATTTCTTCGCCAACGCCACCTTCACGCAGCAGTTCCGGGGCTTTGATGCAATGTTCCTCGGGATATAGTTCAAAGTCAATGTCATGCAGCAGCCCGACCATTCCCCAGAAGTCCACTTCACTGGCGAACCCAAGTTGCTCGGCATACCAGCGCATCACACCTTCCACTGTCAGTGCATGTTGAAGGTGAAACGGATCTTTGTTATACTTTCTCAGCAGCTCCCATGCTGCCTCTCTTGTGATGATATTTTCCATAATCCTTAATAGTTTTTTTTATCGATTCATATATTTCCAAAGCTGAATGGAATCGTCGTGATGCCGTAATTTCTCAACGATCATGACGAGCTTCTTCTGAATGGCTTTCTGAGTGGTCCCCATCTGTTGGGCAAGACTCTTTACGGAGCGTTGCTTACAGCCCATGCCAAGCGTCTGTCGAAGCAGCAGGTTTTCTTCGTCATGTAACTCAGTTACGTCCATTCTTTTTGCTCTTTTGCATAAAATCATTTAAATGTGAGGGCAAAATTACCAATAATCAGCGTAAAATCGCTATCTTTGCCATCAGTTTTGAGAATTATTAGGATTTATAGATGGGTAACATCAAGATAGTGAGAGGTGTGTTCGACACCAAGTTGGAATTGGAACATGCGGGCGTTGCAGCAGGATTTCCCAGTCCGGCTGACGATTATAGGCATGAGACGCTGGACTTCAACCGTGACTATATCCGTCACCCAGAAGCCTCGTTCTATGGCGATGTGGAGGGTGACTCGATGAGGGATGCAGGACTTTTGGACGGTGACCGTGTGATTATCGACAGGGCTGTAGAACCGCATGACGGATCTATCGTCGTGGCATGGTGGGACGGTGGCTTCACGATGAAATTCCTCGATCTGACACATCGGAAAGACGGCTACATCGAACTGCGACCAGCCAACCCTGATTACCCTGTGTTCAAGGTCAATGACCCTGAGAACTTCCAGATTTGGGGAACGGTGATTCACCTGATAAGGACCTTCGAGAAAATATAATGGCGGCAGCAAATTATTCACTCTTCACTTTTCACTTTTCACTTATATGTACGGTATAGCTGACTTAGACAACTGTTATTGCTCATGCGAGAAGGTTTTCCGGCCTGATTTGGAGGGAAAGCCTATCGTGGTTCTGTCGAACAACGACGGTTGCGTAGTGGCCCGTTCCAACGAGGCGAAGAAGATGGGCATCAAGGAGGGTACGCCATACTTTCAGTTGGCCGAGTTGTTTCCTGGGCAGAAGATTGCTGTATTCTCCTCGAACTACGAACTCTATGGAGAACTGACAGGCCGTGTGGTGAGCATCATCCGCCAAGAGACGCCTGCCTATTTCCGCTACTCGATTGACGAGTGCTTCATGTATCTTCCTTCTATTGACCATTCAACATTGACCATTGACCATTCTGCTGCGCAAAAGGAAACTGCTAGTAATGGTCAATCATCAATGGTCAATGTTCAATGGCAAAAGTGGGGAGAAAACCTGCACAAACGGGTGAAGCGCGAGGTGGGCTTGCCTATCAGCATCGGACTGGCTCCCAACAAGACACTGGCCAAGATTGCCTCGAAACTGGCGAAGAAATATGCAGCGTATAAGCATTGCTGCATGATTGATACGGACTATAAGCGTGAGAAGGCCTTGGAATGGTGTCCTATCGAGGATGTCTGGGGTATCGGCAGACGCTATGCTGCCAAACTACAGGCGCTTGGTTGCAAGACGGCTCTCGACTTTGCCAAACATCATAAGGACTGGGTACGACTGACGTTCAACAACATCAACATCGTCAGAACGTGGCAGGAACTGAACGGTGAGGATGCTGTGCCTAACGAGGAACTGGCCAAGAAGAAGTCCATCTGCACCAGCCGCTCGTTCAATGGCATGATCAGCGACAAGGACACCCTGCGCACGCACATAGCCAACTATGCCGCCCGTTGTGCCGAGAAACTGAGGGCGCAGAAGACTGTGGCCACCACCGTTGGCGTTTTTGTGAATACCAATGCCTTCCGTGAAGACCTGGCACAATACTGGAACTTTCAGGAGACACGGCTTGTCACTCCTACCAGTTCGACGATTCCCATTGTTCTGGCGGCCCACGATGTGCTTGACCGCATTTTCATACAGGGCTACCAATACAAGAAAGCGGGTGTCATCGTGATGGGTATCTCTCCAGACAGCCCTATCCAGCAGGACTTGTTTGACCTGAATGCCGAACAGATTCAGAAGATGCGCCGCCTCGATGAGGTGATAGACCGCATCAACCGCATGCACGGCTCAGAGACCATCGTCATCGGTGCCCAGCAATATACGCAGAAGAACGGCAAGGGAAAGGCTGCGATTGAGCGAGAGCAGAGTCAAGCTAGCTTGGGCTCTGCCGAGCGTAAGCAGGCTCGACCGAAGGTCAAGGCTGAAGTCTTTGCCAATGCCATCAAGCACGATTTCAGGAGTCCGTCACCGACCACGCGGTGGGGCGAAATCATGAAATTAAACGCCAACGCTAAGAAAAAGGAAAAATGATAGAGATTAGAGAAGCAACCAAGAGCCAGGCAGCAGAGATAGCCTGCCTGATTATGACGGCCATGACGGATGACTGTTGCCTGTATTTCTGTGGTGAGGGCTACGGATTGGAGGACTTGGCCTCCGACCGAGCCTGCTCACGCTCGGCTGAGCAAGCGATGAACTTCGGCGAGCCTTTATCGAGGCTGCCAAAGAACATATCGGCAAGGATCATACGGGTATGGATGATGAGACGCAGGCAGGCGAACTATATCTTGACTCATTAGCCGTGCTTCCAGAATACCGTTGTCAGGGCATTGCCCGAAGGCTGTTGTTGGCTACCAAGGAACGGGCTAGTCGTATGGGCTTGCCCTGTGTCGGACTATTGGTAGATAAGGACAATCCCGTCGGCGAAGCATTATACGCGTCCGTCGGCTTCCGATACGTGAATGATAACCAATGGGGTGGTCACCCAATGAAACACTTGATATTATAGACTATGGCATGATGGCATAGGGTGCCGACAATAGTCGCAGGTTATCTCGCAAGATAATGCTTGTACGATTGCCACGCCTCAGTGATGTTCTCCAAGCTGGGTGTATCCGTGAAGCGCTCGGCTCTGCCGCTTTGCCCTGCAAAGAACGTCGCCTGACAGTCTTCCTTGAAAGGCGACCAGTTGCCGCATATTGTTCCGTCGTAGGCGATGACGGGTTGGAAGATGCCGCTGTTGTTGTGGGCATGATGCCGGTGCTCGGGAGGGAGCACGATGTCACGGGACTTATAACTGATGAGGTATTCGTCGTAGGGAGGGATCAGCAGAAACTTGCCTTTACGGAAGCCCCGTGTGCGGCAATCGTCGGTCAGATAGAACACTCTATCCTTCCACTTTTCAACGTGGACGGAATCGCCCAAGAGCTCAATCCCCTTACGACAGTCGCTGACGTTCAAGCCTGACCACCAGACAAAATCCTCCAGCGTAGCAGGCTGACGGCTCTGAAAGTACTTGCGAGTGAAGCGCATCAAGGCTTCGTCATGGTCCATCTTTGCTGTCAGTTTCACCTTTTCAGCAGTAAGAGAATAGGTGGCTTTCATCGGCAACAAATCCCCGCTGCAAAGGGTTCCTGACATCTCGGCCATACGGATATGGTACGACAGCCGGTGATCGTCCATCCTTATATCTTTCTCTGCCAGAGCCTGAACAATGTCCTCTTTCGTCGCACTCCCCAAGTCGGCAGCCGTCTGGGCGAGGATGTCGCGAACGTGATAGAGTTCTTCGTCAGGGATTGAGATTTTGTTGCTGCTCATCCAACCCTTGGTGACGGCAATGGCCTTGGGCGCACAGAGGCCAATCAACATCCAATAGTCCTCGGCACTCAACAGTTGCCATGTGCCTCGCATCAGGTGCAGACGGATAACCCTGCCTTCATCAAAGGCTTTCTTGAATGCCTTGTGTGACGGTCTGCGCGTCCGCATCTCCACCGCCCATCGCATCATACGGTACTCCTGTGCCTGCATGGCACCCATGTAGTTGACCACCTCGGCAGGATCGCTATACTGAGGCGCAACCAGTTGTTGGCTGAGAAGTCGGATGGCTATCGGATTCATACTATTCTTATGAGTTCCTCCATTCTATTGATGATGATGTCGGCTCCAGATTTTTTAAGTTCCTCTCTGGCTCCGTTGCCCCAAGTCACACCACAAGTTTTAGCTCCAGCATTGGCTCCCATGAGAATGTCAACGGCCATATCTCCGACA
>ONPM01000086.1 GCA_900319715.1 uncultured Prevotella sp. | reverse complement strand
TTCTTCTGTCGAGACCCCATACTTATGGGCAATCTTCATGAGGTTGGAGATGGTAATATCCAACTCGCCGGCCTCTATCTTCTCATACTTTTCGGCACTGATGCCGATGGTCTCAGCCATCTCACTCACGGGAATGTCGAGCACATCGCGCAGTCCCTTCAGGCGCTCGCCTATCTGCTTTAATTGTTCGTCCATATCTTTTTTTTGTTTACAGTTTACAGTTTACGGTTTACAGTTGATTACCTGTGTGGGTGTCTCGGCCTCCAGTCATATCATCTGTAAACTGTAAACCGTCAACTGTAAACAATTTTTTTATTTCGCTCCTGCCTTCAGTCCTCTGATGACGGCTGAGGTGAAGCCTGCGTGCTCCATCTCGTTGAGGCCCTTGATGGTCACGCCGCCAGGGGTTGTCACCAGGTCGATGGCTGCCTCAGGGTGGAGGCCGCTGGCCTCGAGCAGTTCCACAGCACCCTTCATCGTCTGCATCACGATGGCCTTCGCGTCGTCGGCCTTGAAACCTAACTCTACACCACCTTCGGCTGCAGCACGGATATAGTCGTTCCTGCTGCCAGATGCTGCTCATCCGTAATCAGCGTATTGCCCATCTCGTCGAAGATGCTGACAACCGTCTTGATATGACTCTCTGATGCTCCGATAGGGACGATGAATGTCATTGACGCCATCTCTGCGATGGCGATATTCGGAATCACGAGGAAAAGCGGCGGGCACTGCTCACCCAACCATCCTTTGATACTCTCTGACGATACGCCAGCGGCAATCACGATCAGGATCTGCCTTTTGGGATCAAGTTCGGGCTTAATGTCCTTCAGGACACGCTCAACGAGCCAGGGCTTCACTACGACACACACGATGTCGGCAGTATCGGCAGCCAACTTATTGTCAGTCGTCACGCTGACACCCATCTTCGAGAATTTCTCCACAACGGCCTGTGAGGGGTCGCTCACGGTGATGTCCTCGTTCTTAAACTGCTGGCCTTTGATGAGGCCTTCTACGGTGGCGCCGCCCATCGCGCCTGCTCCTATTACTGCTATTTTCATATTTTTATTTTGTTTACAGTTTACGGTTTACAGTTGATTACCTATGCGGTTGTTTCGGCCTCCAGTCATATCATCTGTAAACTGTAAACCGTCAACTGTAAACAGAATTCATTCAAGTACTCTTTTCATCCTCATAATGAAATCGTCTGCATCCTGCTTCGTCAAACAGAGTGGCGGTAGCAGGCGCAGGATGTTCGTACCGGCACAGCCCGTGAAGCAATGTTCCTGATAGATCAGCGGCTGCCGCACATCCTTATGCGGGATATCGAGGTCGATGCCAATCATCAGACCGCGACCACGCACTTCGACGATATGCTGTTCTGTCTTCTGGAGTTCCTTCAGTTGCTCTATCAGGTAGGAGCCTACGGCATTGGCATTCTCCACCAGATTCTCCTCTTCGAACACGTCGAGCACAGCCAGTGCTGCGGCGCAGGCCAGATGATTGCCGCCGAAGGTCGTACCCAATTGTCCGTAGACGGGCTTGAACGCCGGACTAATCAGCACGGCTCCCATCGGGAAGCCGTTGGCGAAGCCCTTGGCCACGGTGATGATATCCGGACGGATGTCGAGCCACTGGTGAGCAAAGAACTTACCGCTTCGTCCGTAGCCACATTGTATCTCGTCGCAGATCAGAATCGTCCCATACTTCTTGCAGGCAGCAGCCAGACCCTGGGCAAACTCCTTCGTGGCGAGTTTGATGCCGCCCACGCCCTGGATGCACTCCAGGATTACAGCGCAGACATCTCCCTTTGCTAACTCCGTCTCCCAGGCGGGCAGGTCGTTCATCGGCAGATAGGTCACGTGGCTGTTGTCGTTGATGGGGGCGATGATCTTTGGATTGTTCGTCACCTCCACAGCCAGACTTGTACGGCCATGGAAAGCCTTCTCGCAAGAGAGCACCCGTGTCCTGCCGTTAGTAAACGATGCCAGTTTCAGGGCATTCTCGTTGGCCTCGGCACCGCTATTGATGAGGAACAACTGGTAGTCGTCGTAGCCAGAGATTTTGCCTAAGCGCTCTGCCAACTCCACTTGCAGTTTGTTGATGACCGAGTTGGAATAGAATCCTATCTTGTTGAGTTGCTCCGTCACTTTCTCGATATAGTGAGGATGGGCGTGGCCGATGCTGATCACGGCATGTCCGCCATAGAGGTCCAGGTACTCCTGCCCCTGTTCATCCCACACCTTACAGCCTTTGCCCTTGACGATGTTCACGTCGAAGAGCGGATATACGTCGAATAGTTTCATTTCCTATACCTTATTTATAATTGGCTGCAAAGATACTGCAAATATCCGACAAACCACCATTTTCTTTCGTCTTTTTGCATAAAAATATCAATTGCACGCCTCTAAGTGCATGCAATTGACATTTTTATGCGGTCATCTTGTGAAAATGCCTGCCGATTATATGTATTTAAGGAATCGTTAGTCTATTGTAATATAGCATTAGTGTAATATGAACAAGAACTCAAGATCTGTACCATTCACGTTGCCGCTGAGTGTCAGTTTCAGCGTGTCAGGATTCTTCTCAAAGGTTACCGATGCATTGCCCGTGAACAGCGAGATGGCACGCATCTTATCGTTCCAGGTATAAACCAGTTTACCTGTGTTCATCTGTTGCCAACGCCACACGCCAATGTCGTCATTGCGGTTCTGGTAATTGATGGCGAACAGGCCCTTGGAGTCGAAGTAGATGCCCTCGATAATGGTGTTGGCATCGAACTGATCCTTCAGCGTTCCATAGTTCTCCTCATACCAGGCCTTGACTTTTGCCAGGTCAATGGGACCCTTGAACTCCTTGCCCAGCGTCACTCCTTCGAAGGTGCCCTTGGCAATCACTTTCTCGATGGTCCATGCACGGCTGCAGAGGTTGTCGGTCTGGAGGCCGGCAGTCACGGGCAGTCCTGGATCAAGTGTGCCGGTGGTCTTGATGGTGGTGCCGTTCTTCCAAGTGATGCTGACATCACAGTTCTGTCCTGACGACTCGTAAGAGATGGTCATGCCGTTGTCGAACTTGTACTGGCCGCTACTGTATGTGTACTTGCCGAACTCATAGACGGGGACTCCGTCGGCACGGGTCGTGGCGGCATTACCATCACGGGTGATCATATAGGCACCACTCTCCATCATGCGGAACTGCTTGATGCCGTCGGCGTTGTTGTTGGTGATGTTCAGGATGCTGGCAGCGTCTTTGTAGGTGGGGCCGTTGAGTTGCACATCGGTACCCTTGTCGCCACCAGGCGTATCTTTGTCGTCGTCGCCGCCACAAGCCGTCGCGGTGAACAGGACTGTGGCCGCAATGGCCATCATCATATATATTTTTTTCATAACAGTCAATAATTAAAAGATTCTATAAGTAAGACGGATGGTCAGCACGGGGAAGACGGGGAACTTGGCGATGACGTCGTAATATTTGTTGCTCTCGCTGCCCAGGTCGTCCTTCGTCACTTCCAGATCCATACCTGTCTGCTTCTCATACACTTTGGGCTTGCCCCAGAACTGTACGCCAAGGTCGCCGCTGACGCCGAAGCGCTTGCGTGGAACGGAACGGCCGAAACCGATGCCGACGTAAGGTCTGAACTTGTTGACCTTGATGGAGCCGTGGGCATAACCGTTCTGGTCGAAGCCGACGATGTAGTCGCCAATCACGATACCTTCGCCTGGTTCAAAGTCCTTCACAGGGATAAGGTTTTCGAGGGTGGCTACTTCATCGGTGCCAAAGTAGAATCCTGCAGTGGCGTGGAAAGAGTACTGTGGGAAGGGGTACACGTCAAACAGCAGATGACCAGTGCTGAAATGGCTCTTTCCTTCTGCCTCCGTCTTTCCTCTCTCTTTCTTGCCCTTTGCCCTGTAGTCCACATCCTCCTTATATTTGAAGGTGGGGAAGAAGTTGTAGCCAGCCCGTACCTGCACATACTCGGTGATGGGGGCTGACACGTCGATGCCGATACCCGTCGTACCGATAACCAGACCTGCCGACACGTGGTCGAAGATTCCAAACTCATCCACTTCGTCCTGTGCCTGTACAGACTGTGGATAGAAGGTCATTGCCAAGGCGGCAATAGCCGCGAGGCATAGCGTCTTAATTTTTTTCATACACATAGTTTTTAATGAATACATGTTTAATTCTATTTTGTTGATTAATATGTTGCAAAAGTAGGAATAATCAGTGGTAAAAGACTCTCATAATGCAAAAAACGACTAACGTTTTGCAAATCGTTAGTCGTTTTCCTGTAAATACCACTCTTTTGGTGAGAGGCCAGTGGCCGAGCGGAAGGTCTTGAAAAAAGTCTGCTCGCTGCCGAAGCCTGACTCCATCCAGATGGAGGATATCTTTTTGTCGGGCTGCCGCCGCATCAGTTCTTTGGCATACTCGATGCGGTAACGGTTGATATATTGGGCGAAAGTGCATCCCATCTGCGAGTTGATGCAGGCGGAGATGTCGTTGCGGTGGAGATGGAAGGCATCAGCAATGTCGGAGACCTTCAGTTCGCTGTTCAGGTAGGGCTTCTCTTTGTCCATCAACTCGTTGATAAGGGACATCAGTTCGTTGGCAGGCTCATCGGATACAGGAGCACATTCCATAGCAGTATCGCATGATTTCCTGCGACGAAGCATCAGAATGATGCCTACGATACAAAGTCCCGCTAAAGCCAGACCTGCCCAAATCCACCATCTGCCGGCAGAGCGGGCTTCGACGGCCTTTGGTTGGCCCACATGCAGCAAATAGACATTCTTGGCTGGGGTGAAGTTGCTGCCGTTTCTCAGTCCGCCGGCTATCAGCAGATGGCCTTCTGGTGTCAGTATTGGGCTGAAGTCGGGCATCATCTCCAGCGGGTCGGTATAGTAGAGTTTCATGGGGGCATCCTTATCTGAAGCATGCGCATAGTCGATGCAGAGGATGTAGTTATAGGTGTTGTCCTGCTGCGTCTGGAAATGCTTGCTGAGACCAAAGAGGTAAGCCCGCCCTGATTGGCGGTCGGCTGTGATATTGCAATAGATGATGCTGTCGCCCTTGTTCGTCATCGGAATGGTGCAGGCTGTTGGCAGCAGACTGGCCTCAGTACCGCTGAAGCGGGCAATAGCCACTTGTCCTGTACTGTCTTTTACTGGCACCAGATAAGTGAAGTCACCCTTTGCCTCGTCGCCGATAAAACTGGCATCAATCTGGCGGCAGCCAGCACTTATCGGCTGCCAGGTCTCAAACAGGGGAATATGAACGGAGTCGCCCTTCAGACGATAGGCATAGGCTGTTCTCACCGTATCGCCCCTAATGCCATAAGGCCCGAAGATCAGAGCATCGTCTTTGGCGATGCGTATGATAATTGGGCTTGAACGTTGTGTGGCCACATCTCTGATATAGGTGAAACTCTGCCTGTACCGATGGTCGCCCTTGGCACTCTGTGCCTCATAGAACATCTCGATGCCGTCGTTATGATACCAGTTGCCGGCGATGACCACCTCTCCGCTGTCGAGTTCGAGCGCCGATGCCCAGGTGCGTTTACGCTGCAGGATGCCGAAACCTCTGAAAGAGTGGGTCTCAGGGTCGTAAAGTTCGGCATTGAAGGTCTGTCCGATGCCTGAAGGCTGTTCGCAGCCTCCTGCTATCAGCACCTTCCCTGATTTCAGTTTGGCTGAGATGCCCACGTCGTGACTATAGGTCATCTGCATCACGTGCCATTCACCGTCCTTGAAGTATTCTGCCGTCGGGGTAGGGACAAAACCGTCGGTATGGCCACCAGCCACGACATACTCGCCGTTGACACAGAACACCTGATGCCCGGCTCGCGCAATATTCAGGTCTGGCAACTGCTCTACTTCCACTTTGACTATCGGACAGCCTGAAGGGATGGTATCGGCCGTTCCCCCTCTTGCCGCAGTCGGAAGCAGGAACAGCAGGATAGCCAGCCAGAAGTTCGGTCGTGTCGTTGCCATATCACGTTTGTTTAGTTGGATGCAAAGGTACTGCAAATATCCGACATAACGCAATAATCTTTCGCCTTTTTGCAAAAAATGTCAGTTGCACGTCCCAAAGTGCATGCAACTGACAAATACTTGCAGTAATGTTATCTTTGTCTTATTCTTTAATAGGAAAAGAAGACGCTCACCATATTTCCTGATTTGTCGTTATATAAGCCATGCTCTTTGCCGTCTTCATCTTTATAGATGTAACTCTTGACATTGATGTCATTTCCTTTTGCCTCATATCCTCCTGAGGTTAAACCTGGCGGACCAGAGATATGACCTATTTCCAAATAGTATTGCCATGAAGCGTTACGCTTTTCATAGTAGTATTTGGTTTCGATCTTGAAATCTGAAAGGTCGCCCCATCCATTAGAATTATATTCTATGGTGAATGAAAGCGTTGTGTTCCTATCCTCGTCTCCATACTTCGTATCTTTCTTTTGAACATTAAAATAGAGACAATTGGAACCCTGTGTAACCTTGATTTCGTCAGCTCCACATTTCAGATCTTCAACGTGCCGGTTATAGCTGTCGCCTTGAGTCGCATACATCTCATACCTGATTCTCAACTCCTTGATGTTGGTGCCAGGATTGAATGCTGGCTGTTCCTCTTTAGCAGATTGCTTGACGAGGATGGTGGTAGAAGCCACGAGATCGGGATCGATCTTACCATTGTTGATGGCGTCGCTTAAGGCATCTTTGTTGGCAGCAGCATAGACGGTAATGGTACCCGAGCGCTCTTGCCCAGTCATGTTCTCACTGGCGTCGACAACGATGTTCCAGCCGGAGGCAGTCTCCTTCCACGATATCTTTGCCCATCCTTCCAACTGGTCACTATAGTCGAGGCCAATCTGGTTGAAGGCATAAGAATGGTCTATGACCGACTCCAACTTGCCACCCTTGGCATCGAAGGCGAGTGTTGATGGCGAGGCGCTGACCCAATATTCAGTGGGTGGAGGCAGGATCTGTACGACGCGGAGAACAGTAGAGGCCAGAACCTCACCCTTAGAGTCGGTAGCACAGACGGTCACCTTCCCACTTCGTTCCTTACCCGTATCGTTACGGGACAGACGGACATTGAGTTGGTTCACATCAGTGGCGATGGAGGGTGAAATCCAGTCGTCTTCCGTCTTACAAGAATAATAAAGGTAATTAGTCAGTATCATGGCCTTGTAATAGCCACCAGACCCCTCGTCACCTATGGTTTCACGATCCATCTTGATATAGCCATCCTTAGGACGCTCCTCTAACAACGTTTCATTGTCTTTGAGATCCACTGTCAAAACTGTCTTCTCGTCTTTGGGTACGACAATGGTCGTGGTTTTACGCTTACCATTACGCCCTACCACTGTAACCTGTTTCGTTCCAGGCGTTTTTGGATTCATCGTGATATTGCCATCCTTGTCCATACTGAACCCTACAGTGATACGCCCCGTTGATTCGTCAACCATGCAAACGAGTAGCACCTCTTTGCCATTCTCATCGATGCTTGTAACGAGGTTGGGTATGAGATTCTCTCCGTCACCTTTGTTAACGGCTTCATAAAACGTGTCTGAGAAGATGGCGTCGTTGATGATACTTGCAAAAGCCTCTTGCGCCAAAGCCAGATCCCATTCATTAGGATCGAAGAGGTCATAACCTTCCCAAACTTTGAATTTAAGACCATTGTAGATCATAGGACCGTAGTTGTTGGCATTGCTGGCAGCCATCTGTAGAAATCCCTTTACATCGCCTTTGGTAACAAGGTCGGAAGTAGCATTAATGGCTCCGTAGAGATCCTTGCCATAGCCGATCTGCGTGCTGAAAGGACTGGCATCAATGACGAGGTTCGCGCCCGACTCAATCAGTTTCGCTCCTGCGGCAGTGATGTTGCCGCCGGGTGTGATGCCCAAGATGCGGGCTTTTTCACCAAAGTCCAGATGATCGTATGTATAAAGGTTCAAGAATATTTGGTTTGCCTTTGAATCGAGCCTGCCCTTACTGAAGTCATGCCAGAAGTCCTCATATTTCGTATAGCCACTTCGCAAATTTGCTGGAAGCATGTCGTACAGTTCCTTGAGTTTCCTTGTGTCAGTACCCATGGGTGAGTTTTGCAAGACGGCCATCACCGACTTGCGGCCCATCACCTGCGTATTTCGACAGTTATAGATGAAGTTCAGACCATCGGCTATCCACCCTCGGGTTTT
Source organism: uncultured Prevotella sp. (assembly GCA_900319715.1). GTDB lineage: Bacteria > Bacteroidota > Bacteroidia > Bacteroidales > Bacteroidaceae > Prevotella. The sequence goes on along the minus strand of ONPM01000086.1, from coordinate 3,246 downwards.
AGAGGTAGGGTCGGGCAATATGCCAGACTTCTGTAGGTTGTTCATGGCCTGTTCATACACTTCAGCGTTCTCTACCACCTCGTCGACGACATCATAGGCATACCATGACATAATGGATCCGTCAACACTGTTGATATATTCCCAATCAGAGCAGAAGGGTTCACCAGTCTCAAAGCCTTTAGACAAAACTGCCCACCAATAAACACGGAAAGAGTGAATACTGATAGCATAGGTGACAAAGGCGTCGAGGTCACTCTGGAATAGTTTTGTCTTGTCATATTGTGCTACTGGCTTAAAGTCAGTCACTTTGTCGCCCGGCTTTAAATCTGGTTCGGGCAAGTCATCGCTTGAAGAAGAACAAGCGGTCACAAAACCGATGACTAAAACAGCCATCACCGCGAGGCATAACGTTTTAGTTTTTTTCATACGCATGGTTTTTAATGAATACATATATCTTTCTCATACTCGTTTGCTTATGGCTTTGGATACTTAATGTCGCAAAGGTAGTGACAAATCGGAAAGAAAGACTGACAAAACAGCAAAAACGACTGACAGGGGATGCTTTGTCAGTCGTTTTGGGCTTTATATTCGCTTGGGGTCATGCCTGTGATGGACTTAAAGGCACGGAGGAAAGTGCGCTCCGCAGAGAAGCCTGACGACATCCACACTTCCGAGAGTTTCATGTCGGGCTGGGTGCGCAACAAACGTTTGGCATGCTCTATCCTGTAGGTGTTGACAAACTTGGCGAACGAACAGCCTTTGACGGAATTGATACAGTCGGAGATATAATAGCGGTTGACACAGAGTGCCGAAGCGATGTCTGCTATCTTCAGACTGTCGTTCAGGTATAACTTCTCGTTTTCCATCAGTTCGCAGATACGGCTTATGAGGACTTGGTCAGCAACTTGCTCACGGTCTTCTTGTTCTGTTGGACGGCGGCGCTTCCTGAACAGAAGGCACAGGCCACAAACCAGAGCCGGCACTCCCAGACAGACAACCACAAGCAACAGCCATGAGAATCCGCTTTTAGCTGCTACAGGCTGCCTTCCCACATGCAGCAGGAATGTCATTGCAGAAGGCTTGAAATAAGTGGTTAGAGACATGCCACCGGCCATCAGCAGGTCGCCGTTGGAAGTCAGAGTGGGTGTAGTGTCAAAAATGAGCGGAAGTGGATCTGTATAATAGAGTGTCAGCGTTGCAGGCTTGCCGTCAGTCGTCTGAGTGTAGTCAATGGTCAGCAAATAATAGCGGTAGCCCGCATCGGGGCTTGTCCTGAAATCGCTGTTAATACCCATGAGGTAGGCACGGTGGGCCTGACGGTCCACGATGATGTTCTTGTTATACCATATTCCGCCCCATTCACTTTGCATAGGGACGGGACATGCTGTGGGCAGCAGCGAGAACAAGCCGTTCTCCACCTTCACGATAGCCACCTGGCCGTTGTCATTCTCAACAGGTATCAGATAAGAATAGATTTCTTTTCTTTCATCACCAATGAAATTCTCATTGCTGAGTGGAGCAATACCAGCAAAAGGATGCCACGTCTCTAATAGGGGGACTCTGACCGTATCGCCTTTCAGACGGTCGGCAATGGGTGGTATCTTCTCGTCCTTGTTGCTCCTGCTGCCTATGATAAGGGCATCATCCTTGGCGATACGGATGATGATGGGATAGGAACGTTGCTGGTTCACATCCTTAATATATGAAAAGGACATTTTGCCATCAAACTGTTCGATGCCGTCATCATGATACCAATTGCCGGCGACAACCACCTTCCCGCTGTCAAGTTCCAGTGCGGAGGCCTTGGCTCGCTTGATGTTCATACTGCCGAAGCCGTCGAAGGTATGGCTCTGGGGGTCGTAGAGTTCCGCCGTATAAGTTTGTCCGACTCCAATGTTCTCTGCCACGCCGCCGGCCAAAAGCACCTTGCCCGACTTGAGCAAAATGACCGTGCCAAAGTCGTGGTTATATGTCATCTGCATCACGTGCCACTCGCCGTCCCTGAAATATTCAGCCGTTTGCGTTGGCACGAAGCCGTTGGTATGACCACCAAACACCACGTATTCGCCACCAGCCATCAGCGCCTTATGGCCTGCACGGGGGATGTTCAGGTCTGGCAAACGCTCTGCTTCCATTTTGACTATCGGGCAGACTGAAGGAATGGAGTCGGCCGTTCTCCCTATTGCCACGGATGGAAGCAGGAACAGCAGGATAGCCAGCCAGAAGTACTGTCGTGTCGTTGCCATATCACGTTTGTTTAGTTGGATGCAAAGGTAGTCATTTTCCGTGAGACCGCCAAACATTCACCAGAAAAACTTTGACTCAGTATTAATGTCATAGGTTCCTGACTTTATAACGATCAGATGATCGTCCGCAAGTAAATTTTGCTCTATTTATCTGCCACCTGCCACCCTGCTTTGGAAAGGCCTGTGTTCAAGACGGTTAGAGGTGGTGGCAGATGGGTGGCAGGTGGCAGTTCCCTCAATTCCCGTAGATAGAAGAGAAGCATCGTTTCCGATGGGGGTTATGTCGTTTTCCCTGAGAGAATACATCGTCTCCCCTGAGGGAAAACATCGTTTTCTCTCAGAGAAAACAAAGAAAACGATAGTCCTTTACACACAAAACCATGGGCTGTTACTGCGCCCAAATGCCATTATCTGCCACCTGCCACCCATCTGCCACCACCTTGAATTTCCTTTATATAAAGGCTTTCCAAAGGCTGGGTGGCAGGTGGCAGATAAAATCGCGAAAAACATTTTCGTACGCTATAGCCATGATTATTATTCGTTATTTCACAAGTTTGCCTTCTATTCATGTCCCAATCTGGTGGACGTCGCCATCGGCAATGGGGTGACTTCCATCGGAACCTCTGCCTTCCATTGGTGTAACGCCCTGAGGTGCGGGTTGCCGACGCCAAGTCGTATGATTTATCCGTGCTTTCTGTCCCAAGGGGATAAAATGTCAAATGTACACACTTTGGGGCGTATTTGACATTTTCTTGCATATTAAAACGGGTTTCTTTAGACCGTGGCTACTTCTTAATACCTAGGATGATGTTGCTGACGTCTTCGACATCTTCCTCATCAATGACACCGTCGCCGTCGGCATCGGCATTGGCGCCGTGGATAGGCTTGGTGTTGTCGTCGATGAAGATCTGAATCACCACGATATCAGCCACGTTCACCTTCTGGTCGTTGTTGGCATCGCCCTGAAGGACCTGGGTGGTGCTGAAGGTGGCAGAAGCAG
>ONPM01000059.1 GCA_900319715.1 uncultured Prevotella sp. | reverse complement strand
AACGCTGGTTATCGCCATCATCCTCGTGGTGCTTGTGGTGTTCTTCTTCCTGCAGAACTTCAAGGCTACCATCATCCCGTCCATCTCTATTATCGTGTCACTGCTGGGTACCTTTGCCGTCGTGTCAATATGCGGTTTCTCGCTCAACATCCTGACACTGTTCGCACTGGTGCTGGCCATCGGTACGGTGGTGGACGACGCTATTGTGGTGGTGGAGGCCGTCATGGCAAAGATGGAGAATGGTATCAGCGATGCCCGCGAAGCAACCCGTCAGGCCATGAACGAGGTGTCGGTAGCCGTTGTCTCATGTACGTTGGTGTTCATGGCAGTGTTCATCCCCGTGACCTTCATGCCAGGCACCTCAGGTACATTCTTCACTCAGTTCGGTATTACCATAGCCTCGTCCGTAGGTCTGTCGTGTATATCGGCCCTGACACTGTGTCCAGCCCTCTGCGCCATCATGATGCGTGTGACGGAAGGCAAGAAGGAAGGCAAGGGCCTGACCTATTATACCAAGAAAGCGTATGAAGTCAGTTATAATGCCATCTACAATAAATACAGCAAGGCTGTCCAGAAGTTCATTAAGCGCCCCATGCTGGCATGGAGTTTCCTAGTTTTGGCTGCCGTGCTGTTGGTGTTCTTCATGAAGAGCCTGCCTTCAGGTCTTGTGCCTCAGGAAGACCAGGGTGTGTTCTTGGTTGAGATACAGGCTCCGGAAGGCTCCACGCTGAAGCAAACCCGTGAGATGGCGAAAGCCGTTGAGGCTAAGGTGAAGAAGATTCCCGAACTGGAGAGTTTCGCTTTAGTCTGTGGTTATGGTATGATATCAGGTGCCGGTTCCAACTACGGTACGATGGTGGTACGTCTGAAGAACTGGGATGAGCGCCCTGGCATGAACCATCTGCTGACGCTCGTCATGTACCGGTTCTACTTTGACTGCCAAGATATCAAGAATTTGCGGGTGATTCCGTTCGAGATGCCTCAGATTCCAGGCTATGGCACCAGTAACGACATCATGCTCATGGTAGAAGATCCCACAGACGGTAACCTGTCGGAATTTGCCAAGAATACTGAGCACTTCCTGGCCAAACTGGCAGAACGCCCGGAGATAGCCACTGCCATGTCAACTTACTCTGAGCGTTTCCCGAAATATCAGGTTGATGTCGATGCCGCCCAGTGCGACCGCGCCGGTGTGACACCTGAAGCCGTACTCAACACGCTGGGTGCTTATTGCGGTGGTGCGTATATTGGCAACTTCAATCAGTTTGGTAAGGTCTATCGCATCATGGCTGCTTCGTCACCCGAGTATCGTCTCGACCCACAGTCGCTGCAAAATATCTTCATGCAGGTGAAAGGCGGCAAGATGACTCCCATCTCCCAGTTCGTCACCATGAAGCAGATTGTCGGTCCGTCGAATATCGAACACTTCAACCTGTTCCAGAGCATCACCTGCATCGTGAAACCTGGTAGCGGCTACACCGAAGGCGACGCTCATAAAGCCATTGCTGAGGTGTTCAAGGAGGAGATGCCAAACACGGCCACCTACGAGTATAGCGGTATGTCGCGTGAGGTAGAGGAGACTTCCGGCTCTAACGCCACGGCGCTCATCTACATGATCTGCGCCATCCTGATCTACCTCATCCTGGCTTCTCTGTATAACTCTTGGTTCACACCATGGGCTGTGCTCTTCAGCGTGCCGTTCGGTCTGATGGGTGCCTTTGTGTTTGCTTACCTTGGCTATATCAATGAAATACCTGGTATGGATAATAACATATACCTGCAGACGGGTGTCATCATGTTGATTGGTCCGTGCTCAGGGCTTGAGCATTGTCGATGCTGCCTTCGAAGCTTGTAAGGAGCGTCTGCGCCCGATTCTGATGACGGTGGCCACGATGATCATCGGTATGGTACCGCTCGTCATTGAAGGAGGTGCCGGTGCCAATGGTAACCGTGCCCTTGCTCTCGGCGTCATCGGTGGTATGAGCATTGGTACCATAGCCCTGCTCTTCGTTGTTCCCGCCTTCTTCATCGTGTTCCAGAAACTGCATGAGAAGTTCCAGGGTGCACCGAAAATGAAAAATGTAGAAGTAAAATCAGAGGAATGAATCATGAAAAGACTAAGTAATATCTTCGCCGCCACAGCCGTGAGCCTTCTGCTCACGGGCTGCGGCATATATAATAAGTACGAGCAGACGACTCCAGCGCCCGACAATGCTTTTGGCGCCAATCCAGACCTCGAGATTGCCAATAGCGAAGCGTCCATCGCCCAGATGTCATGGCGCGAGTTTTTCACCGATCCGCTGCTCCAGCAACTTATCGAGCAGGTGCTGGCCAACAATACAGACCTCAACTCCGCCCGCATCGCGGTAGAAAAGAGTCAGGCCTCGCTGAAGGCTGCCAAACTGGCTTACCTACCGGCACTCAGCCTCGCTCCACAAGGCACCCTCTCCAGTTTTGACGGAAGCGCAGCCACCAAGACCTACAATCTGCCGCTGCAACTCTCGTGGGACATCGACGTGTTCGGCTCCATCACCAACAAGAAGCGGGCCGCCAAGGCTGTGCTCCTTCAGGCTCAGGTGCAGCAGGAGGCCGTGCGGTCCAATCTTGTCTCGGTCACAGCCCAGCAGTACTTCATGCTCCAGGTGCTTGACCGGCAGTTGGAGATCCTCATGCAGACCGACAGCCTTTGGAACAAGTCACTTGAGACCGAGCAGGCTCTCTGGGAGAATGGCAAGGCCTATAGCACTGCCGTCAACCAGATGGAGGCATCCTATCTGAACGTAAAGACGCAGATTGTAGACACCCGCCGCGCCATCCGCTCCGTCGAGAATGCCATTTGCAAACTACTGGCCGCCACACCACAACATATCCAACGCCAGAAATGGGGCAGTTCGGTCTTACATCATGCCGAGGCCACTGGAGATGACGAACAGCGTATGTTCGACACCAAATACTTGAACATCGGCATACCAGCCATGATGCTGGAGCAGCGCCCAGACATCCGCATGGCCAACCATGCCATGGAGGAGGCCTTCTACAACACGGCAGAAGCCCGCTCGGCCTTCTACCCAAGCATCACCCTCAGCGGCTCTGCCGGATGGACCAACTCGGCTGGCGGCTTCGTCGTTGATCCGGGCAAGTTGTTGCTCTCTGCCATCGCCCAACTGACGCAGCCCATCTTCGCCCGTGGTCAGTTGACAGCGAGGAAGAAAATTGCGCAACTCACAGAGGAAGACCTGCAGAAGAAGTATGTGCAGACGGTGATCAACGCCGGCAACCAGGTGAACGAAGCCTTGGCCGACTGTATGGCAGCCCGCGAGAAGCATACCTACTTCCATCGGCAGGTGCAAGTACTCAATGAGGCCTATACCGGCACCCATGAACTGATGGACAACGGCAAAGCCAGTTATCTCGAAGTGCTCACCGCCCAGGAGTCGCTGCTCAATGCCCAACTCTCCGAGGCCATGAACATGTACGATGCTGCCGAGGCTGTCATAGCCCTTTATATCGCCTTAGGCGGAGGAGCGAACTAATCGCCTCAGATAATAAAGATGCCTACAATAAAGATTCCCGAAACGTATAAGCATTTCGGGAATCTTTGATTTACAACAATTGCATTTTAGGACCATGGAATAGGTGTTTACACGCAATTACACTTCTTTGTTGCGTAAAAAAAGAAATATTTCTTAAAAAAAGGTTTATATTTAAAAAAAAATGTATACCTTTGTGCCCAATGAATACATAACCGAACATTATTATCTCATTACTAACTTAACAATATGAATCAAAGGTTTAGAAAGACAGCGCTGATGGTGGGTGTTTTCTCCTTGATGGGACTCTGCTACTCACCAAAAGCCTACGCCGCTGACGCCGTACATGACGTACAGCAGGCAAGGAAGATCACAGGTACTGTGGTCGACGCTCAGGGGCCGGTCATCGGAGCCAGTGTAGTCGTGAAGGGAACAACGAACGGTGTAGCAACCGATTTCGACGGAAACTTCTCGCTGAACGCCAACCCCGGACAGACCCTGGTCGTGACCTACATCGGTTACCTCGACAAGGAAGTCAAGGTGACCGCCAGTCAATCACACTACAACATCACGATCGCCGAGGACAAGCAGATGCTCGACGAAGTGGTGGTCATTGCCTATGGCCAGCAGAAGAAGGTCACCATCACGGGTGCCGTCTCTGCCGTAGGAGGTGACGAACTGCTCAAGGCCCCTGTGGCGAGCGTAGCCAACGCCCTGCAGGGAAAGTTGCCAGGCATGTCGGTGGTGCAGCCGTCAGGTATGCCTGGTGCCGATGAGCCTGTCATTCGAGTCCGTGGTACCGGTTCACTGAACAGTGCCGAGCCGCTGGTACTCGTGGACGGTGTAGAGCGTCCCTTCGGACAACTCGACCCGAACGAAATCGCAGACATCTCTATCCTGAAGGATGCCTCGGCCACGGCCGTATTCGGCGTGAGAGGTGCCAACGGTGTGATCCTCGTCACCACCAAGCGCGGTACTCCGGGCAAGGCCTCAGTGACAGTTTCCGCCAGTGCCGCCGTGCAGCAGATATCACAGTTCGTGGACTTCGCCGACTCCTACACCTATGGTAAGATGTGGAACTACACAGCCATCACCGACGCCCTGCCCATGAGCCAATGGCCAGGATCTGCCACGATTGCCGACTACTCGCCGTATGCCGACACAGGCATCCGCTTCAGTCAGGAGGTGATGGAGCATTTCCGCAAAGGCGACATGCCCGTCACATTCCCTAATACCGACTGGATCAACTACATCATGAAGGATGCCGCCTGGCAGGAACAGGTGAACATAAACGTGAACGGCGGTACTGAGAAGATGAGATACTTTGTATCGGCCGGTTTCCTGAACCAGAACTCACTCTTCAAGACCTTCTCGAAGAATGACGACGAGACCTTCAAATACAACCGATTCAACTATCGTGCCAACCTCGACATCGACGTGTCGAAGTACAGCCAGTTGGCGCTGACCCTCGGTGGACGTGTCCAGAACCGCACCACGATGGGTGGCGGCGAGGGATTCCTCTTCCGCTATCTGCAAGGAGCCACGCCCTACGCCGGCATCGGTGTCGACGACCAGGGACGGCACATCGTCTCTGACGAGAACTTCGTGGGACCTTATGACCGTGACGCCCTCTCGAACTACTTCGATCTGGGCTACGTGAACGAGAGTACCAACGCCCTGAACCTCGACCTCCAGTATAAACTCGACTTGAGTTTCATTACCCCAGGCCTGGATTTCAAGATTAAAGGATCGTACAACACCGAATACACAGCCCAGAAGAACCGTCAGAACGGATTCGGTACGGGTGTCACCTACGTGGCAACACTCGTCGATGGACAGGAGGTGCTGCGCAAGCAGAACATCACCTGGCCGCTGCCCTACAACGAGAGTCGATGGGGCAGCCGCAACTGGTATGCCGAAGCAAGCATCAACTACTCACGTAAGTTCGGTAAGCATAACGTGGGTGCCCTCGTGCTGTACAACCAGAGCAAGACCTATTATCCCTGGGATTCCGACAACAGCCTGTATCAGTCGATACCTAAGGGCTATGTAGGACTCGTGGGACGTGTCACCTATGACTATGACACCCGTTACATGATTGACTTCAATATCGGTTACAACGGATCCGAGAACTTCGCCGAGGGTAAGCGATACGGTACGTTCCCCTCCTTCTCCGTGGGTTGGATCCCGTCGAGCGAGAAGTTCTGGGAACCCATCAAGAAATATATCGGCTATCTGAAACTGCGCGGATCGTGGGGTAAGGTAGGTAACGACAATACCAACGGCGCCCGCTTCCTCTATCTGCCAGGCGCCTGGCAGTTCTACGAAGGAGCCACGACAGTGAACCCGCAGAAACGTGGTGCCAACTTCGGTACGAGCGGTGGCTGGTTGCAGGCCGTGAAGGAACTGACAGCCGGCAACCCCGACGTCACTTGGGAGACAGCCTCTAAGATCAATGTTGGTCTGGACGCCGCATTCATCAACGACCGTCTGACGGTGAACTTCGACCTGTTCTGGGAAGACCGTGAGGACATTCTCGTGTCGAACGCCTCCCAACTGCCAGCCGTGACCAGCCTGCCGGCAAGCCGCGTGAACAAGGGCCGGGTGAAGAACCACGGTTATGAACTGACACTGAGATGGGCCGACAAGGTGGGCGACTTCCGCTACAGCATCAGCCCCAGCCTCGCCTTCGCCCGAAACAAGGTGATCGAGATGCTTGAGGTGCCACCTATGTACGACTATCTGAGCCGTACCGGCCAGCGCGTCAATCAACTCTTCGGCTATGACCTCTTTGAGTTCTACCAGGAGGGTACCGAGGCACGCTATAAGGCTGCCTATGGCAAGGACATGCCCGACCAGAAGATTGAACTGAAATATGGTGATGCCGTCTATGTGGACCTGAACGATGACAGTGTCATCGACCAGAACGACCAGAAGCCCCTCGGATTTACCAGCGACGGTAATCCGGAGATCACATGGTCTGTCAATGCCAGCCTGAACTGGAAGGGCCTTGACTTCTCCATGCTCTGGGTAGGTGCCGACAACACCAGTCGTACACTGAACGGATACTTCCGCGACCAGTTCGGCTCTACCAACACCTCGGCACTGGCCCAGTGGGTAGCCGACAACTCCTGGACAGAGAGCAACCCTGGAGCCATCCTGCCGCGTATCTCATTCACCAACCGCGTTCACAACAACCGTGACTCGCAGGCCTGGATCATCGACTCCAAATATGTGCGTCTGAAGAATGTGGAGATTGGTTATACCATCAACAAACCCAAGTGGTTGCCACTGCTGAACTACATCAGGTTCTATGCTTCCGGCCAGAACCTGCTGACCTTCGCCGACTTCAAGGGTAACGACCCTGAGGCACCAGGCTCCGGACTCGACTTCGGTGTGCGCTATCCTATGACACGAGTGTATAACTTTGGCGTACAGGTGAACTTCTGATGAATTGATAATTGATAATTGAAAATTGAAAGTTATGATTACTAATATATATAATAAGGTGGCGGTGAGAGTGATCACGATCCTCTTTCCTCTTTCCACTTTCCTCGTCTCAGCATGTGTCGACGAGATCAATGTGGGTAACGCCTTCCTTGAGAAAGCCCCTGGTGTCGACGTGAATATCGACACGGTGTTCTCCAAGGCCGAATATACCCGCAACTTCCTGTGGAGTGCATATGGACAACTCTACTGTACCTACACAGCCGGAAACATGATGAACGGTGCGCCTATCGACGTGCTTTCCGACTCCTACCATTGCTATGTTGGATGGGGCGGTCCCATCCAGAGTTACTATCCTGGCGGTCTGACCGAGGATGCACAGGATACGGAGAATGGTAACTTCCAGGGTAAATTCTCTTATTCAACCAAGAGTGGTCTCGACAGCGATGCCGGCGGACGTGTATCTATCTATGAGACGGTACGCAAGTGCTGGCAGATCATCGAGAACATCGACCGGGTGCCGGACATGAGTGACTCGGAGAAGAGCCGCCTGCGCGGTGAGGCCTATACCATCATGGCCAGCCGCTACTACGATGCCTTCCGCAACTTCGGCGGACTCTGTCTCGTGAAGAAGGCCTTCGCTGTGGGTGAAGACTACTTCGACGGCCGCTCCACTGCCTGGCAGACCGTGGAGTTCATCGACTCGCTGATTGAATGCGCCATCAAGGAACCAGGATACATCTGGAACGTTCCCGATGCCGACATCGGCCAGTGGTCCGGACGTCTGACACGTGCCTCGGCCCGTGCCCTCCGTGCCAAGGTCTGGATGTTCGCTGCATCACCACTGTTCAACAACAGTGAGCCATATATGCGATATGATAAGACACCGACTGGTCTGGAGAACGAACTGCACGTATGGTTCGGTAAGGAGGATCCATCCCTGTGGAACCGCTGTCTGCAGTATTGCGATGACTTCTTCAACGACAATGCCGCTAACGGCAACTATTATCAACTGATTCAGCCTGAGTCGCAGAATGAGGCAGGCTACCGCATGGCCTACCGTCGTGCCTACCGTTATCGTAACAATGAGTCGCGCCATGAGAAGATCTTCGATGTTCATCCGACGCTCACCCTCTCCGACGGTGGATGGGGATGGGGATGGCGCGGATTCGCCCTCGACTGCCTACGTCAGGGCGGTGCCGTTCCCACCAACGAGTTGATGGAGTGTTTCGGTATGCAGGACGGTCGTAACTTCCCCTATTCGGATCTCTACGGCCCCGGCAAGAACCCCGACGGTATCGACATGTTTGCCGACCGTGACCCCCGTCTGTATGAGACGATGGTAGTGCCGCAGAAGTCACTCCCTGCCGGATTCGACTATGCCGGTATGTCGTACATGGACTCCTGGGTCGGCGGCTTCCTGGAGAAGAACAGTAACGTCACCAATAAGGACGACGTAGCATCGGGCTACTGCAAGTTCAAGTGGCTGCTCGACTACTACGGAGGTAACCGCTATGACGACGACTACATCGGCGTATCCTACATCCGCCTGGCTGAGATGTACCTCATCCGCGCTGAGGCTCGTGCTGAGACCGGTGACCTCGCCGGAGCACTCGACGACCTGCATGCGGTCCGCAGCCGAGTGGGTCTGGGACGCATTGAGGATATGAACCCCGAGTTGAACCTGAAATCCAACAAGGAGAACCTGATCAACGAGATTCTCCGTGAGCGCAACTGTGAGATCGGTGCCGAGTGTGGTGACCGCACCTACGACATGATCCGCCGCATGCGTCAGGACCTCTTCACCAAGCCACTGCATGAGATCAGGATCTACTGTCTCGACGCCAACGGCAACCGCCTGACAGACGGCGACCAGCAGTACAAGGCTGGTAACCCCTGGCCGAAGTTTGAGTACGAAAAGCCCGAGATCGTCGTCGGACACCGCCGCTGGTGGGATGCCGGCTACTGGACCAACAAGTGGTATCTGGACCCCGTCTCTCGTATTGAGATTCAGAAGGGTTATGGATTGACACAGAATCCTGGGTGGTAATTCTCTTTAGACATAAGAACATAAGAACATATTTATATAAGAGATTATGAGAATAAAGAATATATTCAGATATACCTTGCTGGGACTCTGCAGTGCACCGATGGTGGTGACGGCCCAGGTGACGCTGAGCGACAAGGCGTCGCAGAAGGTAGATTTAGGCTATGGTGTAGAACAGTCAGAGTTCCTCACCACCGCGGCAGCAACAACCATCACTGCTGAAGAACTGCGCCGCACATCAGCCATCAGCCTGGCAGATGCCCTTTACGGCAAGGTGCTTGGTCTGAACGCTTTCCAGAACACAGGTTTCAAAGGTGAGGAAGACCGTGGCGCAACGTTTAACATCCGTGGTGTCCAGACCACCGGTGAACGAGATATTCTGATCCTTGTCGACGGCGTAGAGCGGCCTATCGACCGCCTCACCGTAGAGGAGGTAGAGAGTGTCACCGTACTGAAAGACGCCGCTGCCGTAGCCCTCTACGGCCATGAGGCCGTCAACGGCGTACTCCTGGTGAAGACCAAGCACGGCAACAAAGATGAGAAATACAACTTTAAGGTAGGCGTTTCGCACAAGATACAGTTCGACCCGCAGATGGCTGATATGGTAAATGCGAACAACTATGCGTGGGCTCTGAACCGTGCGCGACTTAACGACGGCAACACAGCAGCATATTCGGATGCCGAACTGCAGAAGTTCAGGAGTGGCAGCGACCCGCTGGTCTATCCCAACGTCAACTGGAAGGAAGAGGTATTCAAGAACACGGCCCATGAGTCGAATGCCTATCTGTCTTTCTTTGGCGGTACTCAGAAAGTGCAGTATTATACGCAACTCGACTATACCGATGCCCGTGGACTCTACAAGAATCCTGATCAGGGTGACTGGAACTCGCAGTTGAAATATTCAAAGGCGAACATCCGTGCCAATGTGGACTTCGAGGTCAGTCCGACGACTAGGGTCAGTGCCAACATCTTAGGTATCCTGATGGAGACCAACGGCGTGCCTAATGTCAATTCCAACGATGCCTGGTGGCATCTGTACAAGGTGCCTGCCCTGGCCTTCCCCGTCAAGACGGCCGGTGGTGTCTGGGGCGGTAGCCAGACCTACGGCGACTTCAACCTTCTGGCCAAGTCGCAGGGTACCGGTTTCATGAAGACCCATCAGCGACAGATTTGGGCCAACATGACGCTGGAACAGGACCTTGACGTCATCACGAAAGGTCTTAAGTTCTATATCGGTGCTTCTTACGACAACTCCTCCAACACCATCGAGACACGTTCGAAAGGTTACCAGTATGGCTGGAACTACTACGATGCCGCCGGTGCCATGCAGGAGACCGTGATGGGTACGGTAGAAGACAAACTGGTGTTCAACCACTGGGTCAGTACACAGTGGCGCATCGCCACCTTCAATGCCGGCTTTAAATACGGTATCCAGTTGAAGAATGGTGACAACCTGGCTGCCAACGCCAACTACAACATGAAGAGTGAGATCCGTGACGGTCAGAACAACACCTGGTTCCGTACCAACTGGCAGTTAGCCCTGCACTATGACCATGCCAACCGGTTCATGGCCGACGTGGTACTGGCAGCCAACGGCTCTAACCGCAGTTATCCTGCCAAATGGGCCTTCTCGCCGACCATAGGATTAGGCTACATCTATATCAACAAGCCGGAGAGCAGTCTCATCAACTACGGAAAGGTACGCCTCTCTGGCGGTATCCAGCATACTGACTACGTGCCGGCAGCAGGCCTCTGGCTCGCCAGATGGAACAACTCACACGGACAGTTCTGGTATGGTACCAACTTCCAGAATTCGTGGGGTGCCTTCTTGACCCAGTTCCCCACCGACGACTTTGCACAGGAGACAGCCTATAAGGCCAATCTCGGTACCGACCTGAGAATCGCCAATGCACTTGACATCACCCTCGACGTGTTCTATCAGCAGCGTCGCAACATCCTCGTCAGTGCCGCCTCACTCAACTCCGCTGTCGTCGGTATCCAGTCATCTTACGATGATAAAGGTCGTGTGGCCAGTTACGGTATGGAACTGGGGCTTCGTTATGCCAAGACCTTCGCCAACGGTCTGAACCTGAATGCCGGTGCCTCCTTCTCGACAGTGAAGAGCGAGATCCTGCAATGGATCGAGACACCTGCCTATCCAAACCTCTCACTGGTCGACGGCCCGGCTGATTACGAGCGCGGACTCATCGCTGAAGGTTTCTTCAAGAGTCAGGACGAGATCGACAACAGCCCCGTACAGCAGTTCGGACAGGTGAAGGTGGGCGATATCAAGTATAAGGATGTCAACGGCGATGGTGTCATCAACGAGAATGACTATGTGGCACAGGACTATGGCAATGCCTTCCCATCGCTGAACTATGCCTTTACCCTCGGCGCTGAGTTCAAAGGCTTCGGCATCAACGCCACCCTGCAGGGCGCAGCCCATCAGGTGAAGAATCTGCGTTATGTCGACGGTGTCTGGGGAGCCCTCTCCGACAATCGTAACCTCTCGAAGGAATACTTTAACTACTGCTACGACATACGTGAATCCTGTGCGAAATATCCTCGTCTGTCGACAGAGAATGTGGCTAACAACGCCCAGAACTCCACCATCTGGTATCGTAACGTCAGTTGGCTGAAACTGCGCGATTGTGAGGTCTATTACAAGTTGCCCGCATCGGTCATCGAATCGCTGAGGATGACAGAAGTCCGGATTTATATACAGGGCCAGAACCTCTTGTCGTTCGACAACATCGATGCCATGGACGCCGAGAATCTCAACACAGGCTACCCCGTGATGAAGAGTGTAAACTTCGGTCTTTCGGTACAATTCTGAAAAATTAGAAATTAGTAATTAGAAATTAGAAATTATGGTTACACATATATATAATAAGGTTGTGGTTAGAGTATTCTCTTACCTCTTACCTCTTACCTCTTACCTCTTGACAGGTTGTGCCGATCTCGACTATACGGAAGAGACGACACGCGACGAGGCCTGGACATACGAGTACTTCGAGAATGGCATCAAGAACCTGGTGTTCGATGTCTACGCCCAGGTCTATAACAATGAGTTCGAGGCTAACAGTGCCTACTTCCTGGCCGGTGCGACCGACGAAGCGCAGTATGCACTCGAGACGGGAGCCGTCAACAACTATGTCAATGGTGGATGGAGCCCGGCCAACCCCTACTCCAACACCTGGAACAAGGCTTACACCGCCATTGCTGATGTCAACATGTACCTGGAGAAGATCGACCAGGCAGACATCTCCGACTGGCAGTACAATCCCGACTATAAGAACTGGGTGGCTCAGATGGAGTTGTTCCCTTACGAACTGCGCTTCCTGAGAGCCTACTTCTACTTCGAGTTGTTCAAGACCTACGGCGACGTGCCTCTGGTGACCACTACACTCACCAACGGCCAGGCGAATAACATCACCCGTACTTCGGCCGATGAGATCGTGAAGTTCATCGTCGAAGAGTGTGATGCCATCGCGCCCTATCTGCCTGAGACATATACGACAGAGGTCTTCTCCGAGGTAGGACGTGCCACCCGCATCGCTGCCGCTGCCCTCAAGGCCCGCACACTGCTCTATGCCGCCTCACCGCTTCACAACCCCTCAGGCGACAAGACCAAGTGGGCCGAGGCTGCCGAAGCCTGCAAGTACATCCTCGACAATGCGTCACAGTGGGGGTTGAAACTCAGTACCTATGGTTCCTTGTGGGGGCATGATGCCTTCTTCAACACAGAACTGATCTTCGGACTGGGACGTGGTGAGAACAACACGTTCGAGATGGCCAACTATCCCGTCGGTGTCGAGAACGGTTCTTCAGGCAACTGTCCCACCCAGAGCCTGGTAGACCAGTATGAGTATCAGGATAATGGTGAGACCTTCGGTCAGCGCTACCCCGGCAGCATCAATCTCAACGAGGTCAATCCTTACGAAGGCCTTGACCCCCGCTTCGCACTGACCGTGGTGAAGAACGGTGACGAATGGCCCAGCAACGGTGCTCAGAAGAAGGCGATAGAGACCTTCACCGGTGGATTCAACGCCGCACCTAAGTACGGTGCCACACCGACGAGTTATTATCTCAAGAAGTACGTCGACGGTTCTTGTGTCACCACCGCTGACAACCAGACCACCCGTCGTCACACGTGGATCATCTTCCGTCTGGGAGAGTTCTACCTCGACTATGCCGAAGCCGTCTTCAATGCTACTGGCAGCGCCAATGACGACTCCTTTGGCATGACCGCCAACGATGCCATCAACGTGTTGCGTAAACGTGCCGACATCCAGATGCCACCATTCACTGAGGATGGTGAGCAGTGGGTCAGCCGCTATGAGCGTGAACGCTTGGTAGAACTGGCATTCGAGAACCATCGTTTCTGGGACGTACGCCGCTGGAAGAAGGGTGCCCAGTACTTTAAGACGATCCAGGTGGCTACCATCAGCCCCGACCTGACGCTGACACGCTCTACGATTACCCGTCAGTGGGATGAAAAGTTCAATTTCTACCCCATCCCACAGACGGAACTGAAGCAGAATCCTAACCTCACTCAGAACCCAGGATGGTAATCAGAGAATGAGAGAATAATATAATTGAGAATTGAAAATTGAGAATTATGATTACATATAAATTTAAAAAGGTAGCGGCAAGAGTAACCTCTTTCCTCCTTCCTCTTTCCACTTTCCTCTTCTTAGCCAGCCTCTTCCTTCTCACGGCCTGCTCTGAAGACGATGACAACGGTTCTGCCAATGTCGGACTGGGCATTAAAGTGTTCTCTCCGACGAAGGTAGTCACCAACCAGCCTATGACCATCAACGGTTCCGGTTTCAACGACGTGACCGAGATCGGTTTCCCCGGTGGCATCAAAGTGTCTGACTTCGAGATTGTCAGCAACGATATGATCAGGGTCAATGCCCCCTCCGGCATCCCCGCCGAGGGTGGTAAGATCGTCGTACGTACTGCCAACGGCGAGGCAGAGTCACGCCTGCCTCTGACCGTAGGACATACCATGGTGTCGGGATATTCGAAGCAGCCGGGCGAGAGTGCTGCGGGCGGTGAACTGATCACTGTCTACGGCTCAGACCTGGAGTTCATCAACAATATCGAACTGCTCGATGCCGACGGTCTCCCACAACTCATCGACCATAAGGACTTCTATCGCAAAGGCACCAGCAATCTCGTCTTCCGCGTTCCACCGAAGAATATCTTCAAAGGCACCTTTGCAGGTACACTTCACACCTACGACGGACAGTCCTTCCTGATGCCGGAACTGACTTACGAGCCGTCTGCCGACGAAGGCCACTGGGAGACTGTTGTTACACCTATTTGGACGAATGACGGCTCATTGGGTACCATCAACTGGAGTAGCGACTACCGCTTCGCTCCCGAGAGCAATTCCACAGGCGAGGAGTGCTATACTGTGCCTCAGGATATTTGGGAGAAGATGAAGACAGGTACCTTCTTCATGAAGTTTAAGATAGACGATCCAAGTTGGTGGCAGATACGTATCACTACCGGATGGTGGGGTAGTCAGTGGCCTGCTGGCAAGGAAGAGGACATCTCACCCAATTTCATGACGGATATGGTGATTGATAACGGTGACGGCACCTACTACATCGAACTGAACCTTGCCGGCTCCAACCTGGCTGCCGATATGGATGCTCAGCACCTGCTCTTCACTGGTAGTGGATACACCGTACAGAGCCTTTACTTTGCAGAAGATGTATGGGTTGAAGGTGGCGGAGAAGTTGAAGTGAAAGTTCCTGTTTGGTCGAACGGAGGCACACTTGGCGAGATCAACTGGAGCAGCGACTACCGCTTCGCTCCCGAGAGCAATTCCACTGGCGAGGAGTGCTACACGGTGCCCATGGATGTCTGGGAGAAACTGAAGTCTGAGACCTTCTATATAACGGTTTCGGGTGCTAATCCTCAGATCCGCATCACGACCGGCTGGTGGAGTACCAACCTGACGGCTGACGACATCATGTCGGGCAACGAACTGCTCACAGACAACGGCGACGGCACCTGGACGGTTAAGGTCGACCTGAGTGCTTCTGCCGACCTGCTTGACCTGCTGGATGCACAGCACTTGCTCTTCACGGGTAGTGGATACACTGTCGAGGACATCTACTTCATCGAACTCGTTGCAGGCGGAGGTGGCGGTAACAAGGAAGTGGTCATTTGGACGAACGACGGTTCGCTCAGCACCATCAACTGGAACGGCGATTTCCGCTTCTCGTCAGAGAACAGCAAAACAGGTGAGGAGTGCTATGCCATTCCGCAAGACATCTGGGACAGTGTCATCATGAAGGGCACCTTCTACATGCAGGCCTCTGCAGATGCAGACTGGTATAACT
Organism: uncultured Prevotella sp.; assembly: GCA_900319715.1. Lineage (GTDB taxonomy): Bacteria > Bacteroidota > Bacteroidia > Bacteroidales > Bacteroidaceae > Prevotella. The sequence goes on along the minus strand of ONPM01000059.1, from coordinate 2,145 downwards.
TGCGCATCACTACCGGATGGTGGACCACCACCTGGACGGGCAACGACATCGGCAAGGGTGACGAACGGCTGATTCTCAATGATGACGGTACATTCACCATTGAAATCAACTTCTCAGGCGATGAAATCCTCGACTATCTGGATGTCCAGCACCTGCTCTTCACCGGTGAAGGATACACCCCATTGAAACTGTTCTATAAATAGTAGAATACGACACAGGCAACAGTGATTGCCTCCATTAACATTGCTTCCACCTGCAAGGATTCACCCCCTGCAGGTGGTTGTGTATTTTTTACACTTATTGGGCTTTTTTTGTTAAAAATGTACTATTATGGGCCAAAATAACATTATTTAGCAAAAAAGTATCAACATTTATCAAAAAAAGCAATTGCAGTTACAAAAAAACTTTTTAATTTTGCATCCGAATTATCAAGATATTGAACTATCTATCATAACTAATTATATAACAAAAGAACAAGAGTATGAATCTAAACAACTCAACCTAACTGCGCGTGTACCTTATTTATAATATAAGGGACACCAGAACCAAAGTGTGAATCATCATAACATTAATCTAAGTATAACACTCAAGTATGAATCGAAAATTTAGAAAAACAGCGCTGCTGATGAGTGCCATGGCCCTGTTAGGACTCGGTTACTCGTCAAATGCCAACGCCGCTGGCGCTCCTCAGGAGATTCAGCAGGCAACGAAGAAGGTCTCAGGTACTGTGGTCGACGCTCAAGGCCCAGTCATCGGAGCCAGTGTAGTGGAAAAGGGAACCACGAACGGTACTGTTACCGATTTCGATGGTAACTTCTCTCTCAACGTCAAGGAAGGTGCAACGATCGTCGTATCGTTCATCGGTTACGAAACTCAGGAAATCAAGGTAGGTAGCCAGAACAACTACAGCATCACGATGAAGGACGACAATGCCGTTCTCGACGAAGTGGTGGTCGTAGGTTATGGTGTCCAGAAGAAGAAACTCGTCACCGGTGCTACCGTTGAGGTGAAGGGTGAGGACATCGCCAACCGTAATACAATCAGCCCCCTGACTGCCTTGCAGAACCAGAGCCCGGGTGTAAACATTGTCGCTGCTTCTGGTAAGCCTGGTGATGGTTTCAAGGTTAACATCCGTGGTGCTGGTACGAATGGTAATACCGCACCTCTCTATGTTGTTGACGGTGTCGTGGGAGACATCAACTCAGTGAACCCTGCCGATATCGAGCGTATTGACGTACTGAAGGATGCTGCATCAGCAGCCATCTACGGTGCCCGTGCTGCCAACGGTGTGATTCTGATTACAACCAAGCAAGGTAAGAGCGGTAAGGTGACTGTGAACTATGATGGTAATGTCGGTTGGTCTAATCTGGTAAGGGTTCCAAAGCAGTTAAATGCCAAGCAATATATGGACATCATGGATATGACCATCGTCAACGACGGTCGTTCTCCTCACTCTTGGGAGAACTTCATCGATGCTGACCTGCTGGAGGCCTATCGCAACGGTTCGAACCCCGGTACCGACTGGCTGGAGTTGCTGCGCAACAAGAACGCCATTACCACCTCTCACTCTCTGAACGTGAGTGGCGGTTCCGAGATGTCGAAATTCTCTACGGGTGTCGGTTATCAGTATCAGGATGGTGTCATCGGTGGCTCTATTGCTCCGTCTAACTATCGCCGCTTCACCTTGCGTCTTAACTCTGAGCATATCATTGCCAAGAGCAGTTCCGGCCGCGACATCATCACCTTTGGCGAGAACGTCTACTATTCTCACAACCAGCAGAAGGGTATTTACATTGGTAACATGTATTCCAATGCCATCTACTCCATGCTGCACAACTCTCCACTGATTCCTGTATACGACAAAAACGGTGAGTTGTTTGACTACGACGACTTGGTTGCACAGGGTATCCACACTGATCAGTATCCCAATGGTATGCTGAGCCTTAACCAGTATTATGGCAACCCGCTCAACACGTTGCTTCACTCAGCACAAGCCAACAACAAGAGCCGCAGCCATAATCTGAATGCTACGGGTTATATCACCATTTCTCCGCTGAAGGGTCTGACCTACAAAGGACTGGTATATTATAAGAACTGGTCAAGCGTATGGAAGGGCTATGAGCAGACCTACCGCAACAATGACAA
>ONPM01000099.1 GCA_900319715.1 uncultured Prevotella sp. | reverse complement strand
GAAAATAGTCCTTGAAAAGTTTGTCCGTTTCGGAATTTATTCGTAACTTTGCAGCATTCTTACGTGCATATTACTCAATACAATGATGATGATGAAGAAAAGTTGTTTCTTGCTGCTCCTTTTCCTGCTGCCGATGTTGACAGGTGCGCAGACTAAAGTTGGTATTTCTATTATTATTTCAACCCTTCATCAGAAATAGTCCTAATTTCACGGTTGATCATGCCAAGATGACAAAGATCAATAAGATACTGTTTGTGTGTCACGGAAACATCTGCCGTAGTCCGATGGCAGAGTTCGTGATGAAGGATTTGGTAAGGAAAGCCGGACGGGATGGGGAGTTTTACATCGAGTCGGCAGCCACGTCGACGGAAGAGATCGGTAACGAGGTGTATCCACCAGCCAAGCGCAAACTGGCGGAGCACGGTATATCGTGTAAAGGCAAGACGGCGAGGCAGATGACGCGTCGTGACTACGACCGCTTCGACCTGCTCATAGGTATGGATGCTGCTAATATCCGTAATATGTATCGTATTTGTGGCGGTGACCCTGAGCAGAAAATCCATCAGTTACTGGATTTTACGGATATGATTGGCGATGTGGCTGATCCCTGGTATACGGGAGATTTCGAGGCTACCTGGCGCGATGTGCTCGAGGGCTGCCAGTGCCTGTTGGAGCAACTTAAGTCGGATTAATCAAAAAAGCATATTAAACAAAAAGCCACATCTGCAGGAGATGTGGCTATAAATGATATTAAATGCGCTTCTTAGAATGCGTAGGCAATACCGAGTGAGAGGAGTGGATTGTTAACCACCTTGATGCCGTCCTTCTTACCATATTGGTAAATGGCGTCTAAATACAGTTTGACATTCTCAGTAAGGAAGTATTCTGCACCAGCACCACCGCCAAAGACGAATGCAGATGAACTATCACCATGCTCAGGACTAGAACCCAAAACACCAAAAGTTACAAGAGGATACACTCTGAACATATCTGTCACGGGAATGATATACTGGATATTTGCATTAACATTCCATGAAGATACACAATCCTTCTTAGGATAGTACTTGAAGTTAACCTCAGCGCGGAAACTCTCAACAAACTCATACTGGACCTTGACACCAGGAGCCATGCGGCTTGCATCCTTGTCAATAAGATAGTTGAAGTCGGCACCAATGGCAAACTTTCCATCTTGTGCAAATGCGCCGATGCTCATGAGCATCATAGCAGCAATCATCATTAATTTCTTCATAATCGTTCTTTTTTTGTGTTATTAATTTAATATAATGTCCTTAGACGGTGCAAATATATAAAAAAGTTTTAAAACTTGCAAGTAAAAAGACAATTATTTTAAAAAAATGTAGCATTATACGTGATATATCTCAAGATTTGCGTACGATGACGCTTCCGCTGGCTTGATGGGTGGCCAAAATGAGTACTTCTGCTATTTGCACATGGGCAGGAGCATTGGCGGCAAAGACGGCTACGTCGGCGATGTCGTCACCCGTCAGGGGCTTGATGCCTTGATAGAGTTTAGAGGCTCGGTCTGTATCGCCATGGAAACGGATGTTGCTGAAGTTGGTCTCCACCAGGCCTGGCTTGAGGTTGGTGACGCGGACGGCGGTATTGGCTACGTCGATGCGCAGTCCGTCGGAGAGGGCCTTCACGGCAGCCTTCGTGGCACAGTAGACATTACCTCCGGCATAGGCAGCATCACCTGCCACACTACCTATATTAATAATGTGTCCGCTGTTACGCTCAATCATACTGGGCACGATGAGGCGCGTCATCGTCAGCAGGCCTTTGATGTTTGTGTCGATCATCGTCTCCCAGTCGTCGAGGTTTCCCTCATATTCCGGTTCGAGTCCAAGGGCGAGGCCGGCGTTATTGACGAGTACGTCAATCTGCTGCCATTCTGCGGGCAGGCTCTCGATGGCCTTCATGGCGGCCTCGCGGTCTCTGACGTCGAAGACGAGCGTCAGCACCTCTGTTCCTGCAGCCACTAACTCCTGACGGATGGTTTCCAACTTGGCAGCGTTTCTGCCGTTAAGAATGAGTCTGTCGCCATTGGCGGCGAACTTACGGGCGCAGCCGAGTCCGATACCGCTCGTGGCCCCTGTGATGAATACAGTCTTTGTCATACGTTTATCTTTTTATTTGCCATGATGTCTAATACTTATTTAATGAATTTGAGACGCAGGCTGTTCAGCACGACGCTGACACTTGAGAAGGCCATGAGTGCTGAGGCCCACATTGGCGTGATCTGCCATGAGAGACCGAACAGGTAGGGGAGCCCGGCAGCCAGTGGGATGCAGACGACATTGTAGATGAACGCCCAGAAGAGATTCTGACGGATCATACCCACCGTGCGCTTCGAGAGACTGATGGCATCGGGGATGCGACGGAGGTCAGTTCCCATGAGTGTCACCTGGGCTACTTCCATAGCGATGTCCGTACCCTTGCCCATGGCGATGCTCACATCGGCAGCAGCCAGAGCCTGCGAGTCGTTGATACCGTCGCCCACCATCGCCACGTGCTTGCCTTCGGCCTGTAATTGCCTGACGAGGTCTTCTTTATCCTGTGGCATCACTTGCGAACGATAATGGGGGATGCCTGCCTCTGCGGCAATGGCCTTAGCCCGCTCATCCTTGTCGCCAGAACACATCCACACCTCGATACCCTCGCGACTCAGTTCCTCCATCGCCTCACGGGCATGGGGCTTGAGTTGTTCGGCGGTAGCAAGGTCTTTATGGATCTCTGTCAGCGTGCCGGTCTTGTCTATGACCATCGCGTTCACCTTGCGGATTTCCTCAAGGGCGGTGGCGTCCTTGATGAGAATGTTCTTCTCGGCTGCCTTGCCGATGCCCACCATGAGGGCCGTAGGCGTGGCGAGTCCCATCGCACATGGACAGGCAATCACCAGCACAGAGACAGCCGAGAGAATGGCCTGTGGGAGATGACTTGTGCCGCCAATGAGGAGCCAGAGCAGGAGTGTCAGCACACTGATGCCCACGACTGCTGGCACAAAGATAAGGGCTATCCTGTCTACAATGCGCTGTACGGGGGCCTTCGAGCCTTGCGCCTCCTGTACCATCTTGATGATATGGGCGAGCATCGTCTTCTGGCCCACCTCTTGTGCCTTGAAACGGAAGATGCCCGTCTCCCCTTCAGCCTGGTCTGCTCGACGGGGTGGTGGGAGGACAATCGTCCCTGCCAGCACCTTGTCGCCTGCTTTCTTCTCCACAGCCAGCGGTTCGCCGGTAATCATGCTTTCATCGATATATCCCAGCCCTTCGCCCACGACGGAACCATCAACGGGTATGCGCTCTCCAGGCCTCACTTCAATCGTATCACCTGGTTGGAGTACGGCGATAGGGGCTTCGGTGATGGTGCCGTTGTCCACGAGGTGAGCCGTCTTGGGCTGCAGTCCTATCAGCGCACGGATGGCTGAGGCTGTACCGTTCTTGGCGCGCTCCTCTATGAGCCGGCCTGTCAGCACGAAGGTGATAATCATCACGGAGGCATCGAACCATGTGTGCCACTCGATGCCTCTTGCTCCCCATACCTGTTCACCGAAGAACGTGTTGAAGGTGCTGAATATGAATGAGATACCTGTCGAGAGGGCTACGAGCGTGTCCATATTCGCACTGCCGTGAATCAACTGCTTCCAGGCTGTCATGTAGAACTGCCTTCCGCAGTAGATCAGGTTCATCAGCGAGATGATGAGCATCGTCTGGTTAGCCGTATCGCGAGAACCTGTCTGGATCCAGCCCATCGAGATGGCCATCACCAACAGGGCAAACAGCCACGAGGCGGCGACCTTGTTTCTCAGCGTAGTATAGGCTCTGCGCTCGATGGCCTCCACGTTGCGGTCTTCTTCGATGACCATGTCGTAGCCGATCTTGCCCAGTTCGTCCTTCATCCTCTCCAGAGAGATCCGCTGAGGGTCGTACTCTACCAGCGCCGTACGGGCAGGCAGATTGACGGCTGCCGTCTCAATGCCGTCGAGAGAATTGAGTTTCTGCTCGACGCGGGCAGAGCAGCCAGCGCACATCATGCCGAGTATCGCAATCGTCTTCTTTTCCATATCTGGGTGCAAAGGTAACAATTTTCAGCCACAGATGGCACAGATTCTCGCAGAAATTTGCATACTTGGCAAAGGCTGCAGAAAATAATAGTTATCCCAGAGTCTAGTTTAAAACAAATGTTAATCGGAAGAAATAATTTGCGATATGATTTGCAGATTGTAAATAAATGAGTATCTTTGCAAGCGGAATATGACAAAAGAAGAGTTCACAAGTTTCGAAAAGAAATATTCGAAAGAGATTGAGGTGATGAGGCAGTCGGCACACGACTTGCATCAGAGTGTAAACCAGATATATGGCGATGAACTTCCCTATGGCTTTCATCTCGACATGGTGGCTGAAGGTGTCAGTACCTATGGCTATCTGGTATGTGCCTGTGAGGAGGATGTACTGCCGCTCTTCTTTAGCGCTTTTTATCATGACAGTATCGAGGATGCGCGACAGACTTATAACGACGTGATGAGGATGGCGCGTCTGTGGTTAACAGAAGATAAGGCACTGATGGCGACGGAGATTGTCTATGCGCTGACAAACGACAAGGGGCGTACAAGAGCCGAACGGGCTGGGGAGAATTATTATAAAGGTATACGCGAGACGCCCTATGCACCCTTTGTGAAACTCTGCGATCGTCTGGCCAACGTCACCTACTCCTGTTCGATAGACAGTGGCACTAGTGGTAATCGGATGAGAGAGGTCTATAAGCGTGAGATGCCTCATTTCCTGCCTGCTCTCAAGTCGGACAGCGACGATCCTCGCCTGCAGATACCCTTTGAGGTGATCGCAGCGCTGGCGGAGATCCTGATAGACGAGGTTGACCGTGATGAAATCCGCAGACAGTGGGGCGAATTGTATAAAATGTAAGCATTATCGCAATTTTTCTTGCAAAATATTTGTTTGTTTCGCAGAAATGATGTACTTTTGCAGCCGATAAGACAAAAACGAAGAGAAATATGTCAATGTTGAACGCTTACTTTTACGGCTATTACTTTTACTTTGCAGGGAACTGTGAAGCGGAAGGCCGTAAGTAAATAATTGAAGATTGAAGATTGAAAATTGAAATAGGGCTCCGCTTCACAACCAAGTGAAAGCGGAGTTTTTATTTAAAGGTGAAAAGGTAAAATAGTAAAAAGGTGAAATAGAAAGATGAAGAGGATTGCCATTCAAGGACTGATCGGGTCGTTCCACGATATCGCGGCACACCTGTATTTCGAAGGTGAACAGATACAGTTGATCTGCTGCAGTACCTTCGAGGAAGTCTTTGCGAACATCAAGCAGGATCCTACGGCTATCGGCATGCTTGCCATCGAGAATACCATCGCAGGCTCACTGCTCCATAATTATGAGTTGCTGCGCGACAGTGGCACGACGGTGGTGGGAGAGCACAAACTGCATATCACCCATAGCATCTGCTGTCTGCCGGAGGACGATTGGGACACGATTACCGAGGTGCATTCCCATCCCGTGGCCCTGATGCAGTGCCGGCAGTTCCTGGCGCATCATCCGCAACTGAAGAATGTGGAGGCTGAGGATACGGCTGGCTCGGCGAAGATGATTGCGGAGGGACAGCATCGTGGCTGGGCAGCCATCTGTCATGCAGAGGCAGCCAGACTCTATGGGTTGAAGGTGCTGGAGGATCATATTGAGGACAACAAGCACAACTTCACCCGCTTCCTGGTGGTCTCGAATCCCAACAAGGCCGATATGCTGAGACCTCTGACAGAGACGAACAAGTCGAGCATCGTCTTCTCTTTGCCTCACGAGCAGGGTTCGCTGTCTCATGTGCTGGCGATTCTCTCGTTCTACAATATAAACTTGACGAAGATTCAGTCGCTGCCGATTATCGGACGGGAATGGGAGTATCTGTTCTATGTCGATGTGATGTACGACGACCTCACCCGCTACCGTCAGTCGATAGATGCGATTATCCCATTAACAAAGGATTTAAAGATATTAGGAGAATATAAAGATGGCAAACAGACCAATTGAACCCGCAGAGCGCCTGTCGCTCGTCAGTGAGTATTATTTCAGTAGGAAACTGAAGGAAGTGGCGCAGTTGAATGCCGAGGGCAAGGATATCATCAGTCTCGCCATTGGCAGTCCGGATATGCCGCCATCCCCCCAGACCATCGACAAACTTTGTGAAGTGGCTCATCAGCCTAATGCCCACGGCTATCAGCCCACGATGGGTACTCCAGAACTCCGTGAGGCGATGTCTGGCTTCTACAAGCGTTGGTACAACGTAGATCTCGACCCAAAGACGGAGATTCTGCCGCTGATAGGTTCGAAAGAGGGTATCCTGCATGTCACCCTCGCCTTCGTCAATCCTGGCGACGAGGTACTGGTGCCCAATCCCGGCTATCCCACCTACACATCGCTGAGCAAAATACTTGGTGCGAAGATTGTGAACTACAATCTGCGTGAGGACAATGGCTGGCAGCCAGACTTCGATGAACTCGAAAAGATGGACCTTTCGAAGGTGAAACTCATGTGGACGAACTATCCGAATATGCCGACGGGTGGCAATGCCCGTATGGAGACCTACGAGCGACTGGTACGCTTCGCCAAGGAGCATGGCATCGTCGTGGTGAATGACAACCCATACTCCTTCATCCTCAATGAGAAGCCGATGTCATTATTACAAGTACCTGGGGCTAAGGACTGCTGTATCGAGTTCAACTCGATGTCGAAGAGTCACAATATGCCTGGTTGGCGTGTGGGTCTCTGTGCTACCAATGCGGAGTTTATCTCATGGATCCTCAAAGTACAGTCGAACATTGAGAGCGGCACCTTCCGGGGTATTCAACTGGCTGCTGCTGAGGCGTATAAGAATGATGAGGCTTGGCATCGTGAGTTTAATATAGAAACCTATAGCCGTCGTCGCAAATATGCTGAGCAGATTATGGATGTCTTGGGCTGTACCTACGACAAGAGTCAGGTGGGTATGTTCCTCTGGGGCAAGATCCCTGAGAAGTATGCCGATGTAGAGGACTTGACGGAGCGTGTGCTCCATGAGGCTCGTGTCTTCATCACCCCCGGCTTCATCTTCGGCTCCAACGGACAGAGGTACATAAGAATATCTCTTTGTGCCAAGGAAGAGAAGATCCAACAAGCTCTCGACAGAATAAAGAGTATTTTTTAGACAAAAGAACATAAGAACATAATAAAGATGGAAAAGAAACTCTGGTGACACAGAACATGACTAATAATATGTTCTTATGTTCTTCTGTCTAAAAAGAAAGTTATTATTATGAAAAGAGGAATTTAAAATATGTATAAAATATGGAACTGGAATTAGCACCATTGAATTTACCGAGTGACAATGAACGTCCCTTCGTCATAGCAGGCCCTTGCTCTGCAGAGACAGAGGAACAAGTGATGACTACCGCCCGTGAGTTGGCGATGAAAGGCTGCCACAATTTCCGTGCAGGTGTGTGGAAACCCCGTACCAAGCCTGGTGGCTTCGAGGGTCACGGAGAGCCAGCCCTCGTTTGGCTTGCTGAGGTGAAGAAAGACACGAAGATGCTTGTTTCTACCGAAGTGGCTACACCAGAGCACGTGGAACTCTGTCTGAAGTATGGCATCGACATCCTCTGGATAGGTGCCCGTACCACGGCCAATCCTTTCGCCGTACAAGCCCTTGCCGACGCACTGAAGGGAGTCGACATCCCTGTCTTTGTGAAGAACCCAGTCAACCCTGACCTCGAACTCTGGATTGGTGCCTTGGAACGTATCAATCAGGCAGGAGTCAAGCGGATGGGAGCCATTCACCGTGGATTCTCCAGTTATGAGAAGAAGATCTATCGTAATGCCCCGATGTGGCAGATTCCTATCGAACTTCACCGCCGCATCCCAGAGTTGCCGATCATTAGCGACCCCAGCCATATCGGTGGCCGTCGTGAACTGATTGCACCTCTCTGTCAGCAGGCGATGGACCTCGGCTTCGACGGACTGATCGTTGAGAGTCATTGCGATCCGGACAAGGCCTGGAGCGATGCCAAGCAGCAGGTGACGCCTGATGTGCTCGACTATATCCTCTCTCTGCTCGTCATCCGTGATGAGAACACCTCGACAGAGGGTATCACCCAGCTCCGTAAGCAGATCGATGAACTCGACAACGAGATTATGGAAGTGCTTGCCAAGCGTATGAAGGTGTGCCGTGAGATCGGATACTATAAGAAAGAGCATAATATGACCGTGTTGCAGACCAATCGTTACAATGAGATTCTGAACAAACGCGGTGCACAGGGTACCCTTGCTGGCATGGATGCCGAGTTCGTAGCCCGTGTCTTTGAGAATATCCACGAGGAATCCGTCAGACAGCAAATGGAGATAATTAATAAATAGGTGATGTTTTTGTTTATAGTTTAAAGTTTATAGTTTATAGATGATATGTTCTATAGGCAGAATGGCTTGCAAGGTTGGCAAAAAAGAATGTCTTGCATGGTAATCATCTATAAACTATAAACTTTAAACTATAAACAAAAAACATAGACTATAAACAAAAAAAAGAAATGCAATGAAAATTCTAGTAATGGGCGCAGGCAAGATGGGAAGTTTCTTCATCGACCTGCTGAGTTTTGAGCACGAGGTGGCGGTCTTTGAGAGAGACCCCAAGCGGATGCGGTTCACTTATAACTGTCAGCGCTTCACCTCCTATGAGGAAATCAAGGCGTTCAAGCCTGAACTGCTGATCAATGCCGTCACGCTGAAGTACACCATCCCCGTGTTCAAGGAGGTGATTCCCTATCTGCCCAAGGAGTGTATCATCAGCGACATCGCCTCGGTGAAGACTGATCTGAAGGACTTCTATGAGTCGACGGGCATGCGCTACGTCAGTACCCACCCGATGTTCGGCCCTACGTTTGCCAATCTTCAGCAACTCTCCGAGGAGAATGCCATCATCATCAGCGAGGGTGACTACATGGGGCGCATCTTCTTCAAGGACCTCTATCAGAAACTGGGACTCAATATCTACGAGTACACGTTCGAGGAACACGATAAGACAGTGGCTTACTCTCTGTCTATCCCCTTCGTCTCGACCTTCGTCTTTGCGGCTGTCATGAAGCATCAGGATGCCCCTGGTACCACCTTCAAGCGCCACATGCGGATTGCCAAGGGGGTACTCAATGAGGATGACTACCTCCTACAGGAAATCCTCTTCAACCCCTATACCCACGATCAGGTCTCTCAGATCCGTACGGAACTGAAGGAACTCCTCGAAATCATCGACAACAAGGATGCTGAGGGCATGAAGGGCTATCTGACTAAGATTCGCAATAACGTCAAACGCGATATTGAGATTAAGCGATAGGATTTTTATTGTTTATAGTTTAAAGTTTATAGTTTAGCAGTACCTTCGTCTTTACGAAGATGCTGCTTCAGGCTGGCCTCTCCCCGGCGCAGATCTTCACCTTCCGCTTCTTCATCGCCTACATCCTATTGCTGGCCTTCTCCTTTCTGCGTGACAAGGTAACTTCTTCCCCTCCTGAGTTAGGAGGGGTTAGGGGTGGTCTGAACAATCGCAAACAAGAGGCTGAACAGACCCCCTCAGGCTCCCCCTACTCAGGGGGAGAAAACAAATCCTCTTTCCGCTGGTTCTGCAACTCCTGGCGCGACGAGCTCCTGATGATCGCCCTCGGCATCACGGGCGGCTCCCTCTATTTCCTCACGGAGAACGCGGCCATGCTCTTTACCACTGCCACAAACACCTCACTCATCGTCTGCTCCTGTCCACTCTTCGCGATGCTGCTCTTTGCTGTGTTCTTCCGCCAGTCTGAGAAGATCACGCGCATCCAGGCTCTTGGCTCGCTGGTAGCCTTTCTGGGTATGGCTGTTGTCGTGCTCAATGGTCACTTCGTGCTCCATCTCTCACCCCTTGGCGATCTGCTGGCCTTTGGTGCCTGTCTCTGCTGGGCAGTCTATAGCCTGTTGATGAAGGCTGCGGTTAGTAGTTATTCCTCGCTCTTCATTACTCGGAAGGTATTCATCTACGGCCTCCTCACCATTATACCTTATTATATATTAGTACCCTCCGAAGCCAGCATCTTCTTTTCTTCACCTTTTCACGTTTTCACTGTTTCAACCATTCTGAATCTTCTCTTCCTTGGTGTCGTCGCCTCGATGCTCTGTTTTCTCACTTGGAACTGGGTCATCAGCAAACTCGGCCCTGTCGTCGCCACCAACTGGGTCTATTTCAATCCCATCACCACGATCATTTTTGCCTGGTGGCTGCTCCGCGAACAGATTACCGTCTGGTTCCTCCTTGGCTCTGCCCTGATTCTTATTGGCATGTATCTCGCCGACAGGAAAAAGTAATCGAAAATAAGACTCGCTTCAGCGCGTTATGCCATTTGGAAACATAAAAATTGTATAGCGGAAGCAAATTTATCACTATTCACTATTCACTATTCACTTTTTTTCGTATCTTTGCACCATCAAACCATTTAAACATTAGAATTATGGGTATTTTATTTTCACTCCTTCTTGGATGTTTGGCTGGCTTCTGTGCCGGCAAGTTGATGAAAGGTGGCGGCTATGGCCTCATCATGAACTGTATTCTTGGTCTCTTTGGTGGTGTCCTCGGTGGCTGGTTGTTCGACTTGCTGGGCGTCACATGGGGTGGTCTCTTAGGTCAGCTTGGCACAGCTATCATTGGTGCCGTCGTCATCCTCTGGATCGCCTCGCTGATTAAGAAGTAAACAGTGGATCGGAATTTGGAGAATCTCACGCTGGCCGTGTGCGAGATAGCACGACGGGCTGGGGAATATATCAAGGGAGAACGTGCAAAGTTCTCCCTTGAGAGCGTGGAGCGGAAACATGCCCACGACTATGTGTCGTATGTCGACAAAGGCTCGGAGCAGTTGATTGTTGCTGCACTGAAAGAACTCTTGCCTGAGGCAGGCTTCATCACCGAGGAGGGAACGGCTGATCTCGTTCCCCCGCACCACCGCACCCCCGCACCCTCCTTGTGTTGGGTGGTTGATCCGCTGGATGGCACGACGAACTTTATCCATCAGTATGCGCCGTATGCTGTGAGCATCGCCTTATTGGAAGGGAAGGAGATTTTGATAGGCGTGGTGTACGAGATCTGTGCCGATGAGTGCTTCTATGCTTGGAAGGGTGGGGGAGCCTATTTAATGCATAATTTACAATGCATAATGCATAATAAGTTGCACGTCAGCAGCCAGAAGATAGAGGATGCCCTGCTCTGTCTGCAACTGCCTTATAACAGTGATGCTTATAAGCCGACGATCAAACGATTGATTGATGCGTTCTATGGCCATGTAGGCAGCATCCGCATGTGCGG
>ONPM01000073.1 GCA_900319715.1 uncultured Prevotella sp. | reverse complement strand
AAGGGATTGTCAGCAGGCTGCTGATTGTTCTCAGCCAGCCAGTGACCCCAGCCGGTATTATTGTGGAAGTCTGTTGCCAGATAGGAGTCGCCAAAGGAGAACTTGAAACCTGTGTCATCTGTCAGTTCCTGTGAGAACGTCGTCTTATCGACAAGGGTTAATGACAATGTGTAAGCATCAAGGAAATCTGGGCGATTGTTGACGTGTTCGCGGGCAATGAATGATTTGTCAAATGATGCGCGGAGGTCCTTGCTGATAGTTTGGATTTGGTCATCACCCGTTTCGCGAGCCAGGCAATCGGCATAGTCGGCGGCATCGAAAAGTGCAGCCCCCTGGTAAGGCTGATAAACCTTGCATGCGGCACGGTCAATGGCCTCATGCTGATTGGGATAGATTTCGCGGATACGACTGCAGAGACGATCCATCTGCTCGTTGACGTCCTCGATGGCGGATGACTTCATGAAGAACAGGTCGCCATTACATAATTCATTGCCCAACACATACTTACCCTTCCAGTAATCCAGATTTTTGAACATCTGCTTCGTGGCGGCCTCAATACCGGTAGTCTGCAGCAGACCCTTGACAAACTCGACGATGATATAACCGTTGCTGGACAGTACATGTTGTGAGCCAACAAAATAATCAGTCAGGTTGCGCAACGTAGTCAGTGACTCCAGATTGCCCATCAGACAGTTGTGGAAGAAAATCATCTGCGGGTGCTTGATATCGGAGGCCTCGACAGACCACTTGAACTCAAACATGTTCATTCCACGACCATTGAAACCTTTGTCGTAGAGTACGGCGCGGGTGGCACTTATAGGCTCCTTGTAGTAATCGTCCTTGGCATTGAAGCCTGCACCGTGGCCATAAAGCATCAAGATATAGTTCTTCGCGGGTGCCGTCTTGGCAGCCCAGTTCAGTTGTGCGGTCAGGTTCTCCTGACTGTAGAGTTGGAACTGCGAATTCTCCTCAAAGCAGGCCTCAGTGCGCAGTTTGTTAAGATTGGTCTCTGCCGTCAATTCGAAACGCAACACCTCGTCCTCGTTGGCATACCTGCCTGTGAATGGGTAAGAATCCGTTTGATGGCCATATTTATAGAAAAAAAGTACTCGCACCTTTTTCTGCTTGGCAAGCAGAGGCTTCACCTCTTCATAAACACCCTCAATGATATCATCCATGTGTCCGCCGGAATGGCCGTAGATAAACAAGGTATAGTCTGCCAGTTCCTCCGTTGGTGCAGGCTCTGGAGCAGGGGTACTACTATTGTCTTTATTGTCACTGCACGATGAAAGTGACATTGCAAAACTGAAAATCACAATCAGCACCAATGGCCGGATTGTGGCCAGCATCTGTAAAAGAATATTTTTCATTGTCTGTTTGTTATTTTACGAATTGTATTTGATGCCTTAGAACGATAATCTGTAGACATGAAAATCCCCTCAATCCTGAGGGGTTTTTCTGTTATTTATAAGTCGTTGTAGTTCTGAACGTCGAAGGTCGAGGTGCGCATGTCACCCGTCTCGAAGCCCCGCTTCAGCCAACGCTTACGCTGATCGGAGGTGCCATGAGTGAATGACTCAGGTGTAGCACGACCCTGGGCCTTCTTCTGCAGCCAGTCGTCGCCAATGGCCTTGGCCAGTTCGAGACCCTTCTCCAAATCGCCGTACTCCATCGAGTGGTTCATCTGATCCTCATAGTGAGCCCAGACACCGGCATAGTAGTCTGCCAACAGTTCCAAGCGCACGCTGATCTTGTTGGCGTTCACCTTGTCAGTGGAGTTCATAGCCTGATGAGCCTTTGAGAGCGTACCTGTGAGATACTCCACGTGGTGGCCGATCTCATGGGCAATGACATAGGCGTAGGCGAACGTGTTACCCTCGACACCGAGTTGACGTTTCATCTGCGTAAAAAACGACAGGTCGATGTAGAGTTTCTGGTCACCAGAGCAATAGAATGGTCCCACGGCTGCCGTTGCGTTACCACAGGCAGAGTTCACCTGATTGGAAAACAGCACAAGCGTCGGAGAAGTATAAGTGCCACCCATCTTCTCGAACACGGGTCCCCATACATCCTCCGTCGAAGCGAGGATCTTCTTACAGTCGCTAGCCAAGGCCTGCTCCTCCTCTGTAAAGTTCTGCTCATCAACCGTCTCCGTGCGCTGGGCCATCTGCTCCTGGGCGGCCTGAAGGCCTGCTGAGAGGGGATCGCCTCCACTCATCCAGGCAAACAATGCTGCGATGATCACTGCGCCGATACCACCACCGGCTACGGCCTTACCGCTCAAGCCACGGCGGTCTTCCACATTGGAACTTTCTCTTCTTCCGTCTAATTTCATAATCTTGAAGTTTTAAGTTAATATTATATGTTTAATTCAAAATTCACCCTTTCACCATCACCTCACTGTCATATGAAAACATCCTTGCTTCACCTCATACTTAATATAACAGCGCTTTTGCTCGCGCATGTCTCTCAACACTTCGGAGAGCACCCACTTCAGCGTATCGTTGCGTACTTCACGACGATGAGGGCCATCAGGATTCTCAACGGTCTTGTAACGGTTGTAGCAGATGTCGAAGGTGGTGCCATAAAGGTGGCACGAGTTCTCTGTTGCATTTCCGTTGCGCCGACGGAGTTTGGCCACATCCTCCTGCGAGCGTAACACACTGGTGACGATGATTTTATGCAGTGGCACCCCCTTCACGTAAAGACTGTCGAAGAAGGCCTGTCCGATATCCTGAAGCAACACAGCCGCACGAGGCACGAGATAGGGGATGCTCGAATAGAGCGGATCGACGTGATAATAAGGATTGGCTGCCATATAGACCAGTTCTCGCTTACGGGTCTCAGCATCGGCACGATTAGCCACAGGCGTGACACCCCACTGAGCAGCCGCCGTCAGTTGGAGTCCGTTGGTATCAGGGAATGCCTCTTGATAGTTGGACACGGAGCGGATTTTGTGATGAGATTTACGATTGACAGATTTGGACTGTCCCTTAGTAATGATGGCGACGGGCTTCTGAACGTGGGCAACGGCCACCTCGGGCCATATCCTACGCACACAGGCCAGAACGACAACAACGGCCAGAAATCCTAATAAATATCTCTTTTTTGTTAATCTCATGAATAATTTTCTCTTTTCGGGCACAAAGTTACAAACTTTTTTTGTAATTTTGCACGCAAAAATAAAAATATATTTCATATTGACTGAGAAACATATCGTATTAGAGGATATAGACCCCGTGACTTTCTACGGAGTCGGCAACGTACATCTGCAGATGTTACGCTCTCTTTATCCAAAGTTGCGGGTCGTGGCTCGCGACAATGTGATACGGGTGCTAGGCGACGAGGAGCAGATGGCAGCCTTCGAGGAGACGACAGAGAAGATCCGCCAGCACGTGCTGCGATTCAACGCCCTCAAAGACGAGGACATCCTCGACATCGTGAAAGGACGGAAACGGGACGAAGTGCCCGACGACGTCGTGTGTTACTCGATGTCCGGCCGTGCGATCAAGGCGCGTACGAAGAACCAGCAGCGACTCATCGAGGCCTACGATCAAAACGACATGATCTTTGCCGTAGGACCAGCCGGCACGGGTAAGACCTATCTCTCCATTGCGCTGGCCGTGAAGGCGCTCAAGGAGAAGACTGCCAAGAAAATCATCCTCTCACGACCAGCCGTAGAGGCGGGCGAGAAACTAGGTTTCCTACCAGGCGACATGAAGGACAAGATAGACCCCTACCTTCAGCCGCTCTATGATGCACTGGAAGACATGTTGCCACAGGTGAAACTGCAGGACATGATGGAGAAGCACGTGATACAGATAGCCCCCCTTGCCTTCATGCGCGGACGGACACTTAGTGATGC
Source organism: uncultured Prevotella sp. (assembly GCA_900319715.1). Classification (GTDB taxonomy): domain Bacteria; phylum Bacteroidota; class Bacteroidia; order Bacteroidales; family Bacteroidaceae; genus Prevotella. Next base: position 9,710 of record ONPM01000073.1, on the reverse strand, counting down.
CGTAGTCATACTGGATGAGGCCCAGAACACGACACCAGCCCAGATTCGCATGTTCCTTACCCGTATGGGCTGGAACACGAAGATGATCATCACTGGCGACATGACCCAAATAGACCTACCACGCAGTACGAAAAGTGGACTTATTGAGGCACTACATATATTAAATAATATAGAAGGCATCGGAGTCGTGAACCTGGACCGGTCGGACATTGTACGACACAAACTCGTCACGCGCATCGTCAATGCCTACGAGGCCTTCGACAAGGAGCGGGAAGAATATCCGGAAATCGAAAATAAATAAACGTAAATATAAACATGGTGAAAGCATTAACAAAGACGGACTTTAAGTTCGAAGGACAAAAGAGCGTTTATCACGGCAAGGTTCGTGACGTGTACAACATCAACGACAAACTGATGGTGATGGTGGCAACAGACCGCATCTCGGCATTCGATGTGGTGCTGCCAAAGGGTATTCCCTTTAAGGGACAAGTACTCAACCAGATTGCTGCCAAGTTCCTCGATGCCACGACAGACATCTGTCCAAACTGGAAACTGGCCACCCCTGACCCGATGGTGACTATCGGTCTGAAGTGTGAGGGATTTCGTGTGGAGATGATCATCCGCTCAATCCTCACGGGCTCAGCCTGGCGTGAATACAAGAACGGCTGCCGCGAACTCTGTGGCGTAAAACTGCCTGACGGTATGAAGGAGAACGAGCGATTCCCAGAGCCAATCATCACTCCGACTACCAAAGCCGACGAAGGCCACGACATGAATATCTCGAAAGAGGAAATCATCGCACAGGGACTTGTCTCGGCAGAGGATTATGCTGTGATGGAGGACTATACCCGCAAGATTTTCAAGCGTGGACAGGAGATTGCAGCCAAGCGCGGACTAATCCTCGTCGATACGAAATACGAGTTTGGTAAGCGTGACGGTAAGGTGTACCTCATCGATGAGATTCACACGCCAGACTCCAGCCGGTATTTCTATGCCGATGGCTACGAAGAGAAGTTAGCCAAGGGAGAGCCTCAGCGCCAACTTTCAAAGGAGTTCGTACGTCAGTGGCTCATCGAGCACAACTTCATGAACGAGCCAGGCCAGGTGATGCCAGAAATCACAGACGAGTACGCAGAGAGTGTCAGTGAGCGCTATATCGAACTTTATGAGCACATCGTAGGTGAGCGCTTCGAGCGTGAGACCAGTGATGAAGATATCGCCACTCGTATCGAGCAGAACGTCAGCAGGTGGCTAAACAGTTTTAAGAGCAAATAAAAAGATGTACGAGCAGGAGACGATCAAGCCCTATAACGATGGAGAAAAGGCCGCACAGGTGGAGCAGATGTTCGACAACATCGCACCATCGTACGATAAACTGAACCATCGTCTGTCGTGGAATATCGACAAGGGCTGGCGTCGGAAAGCCATCCGGAAACTAGAGCCCTTCCATCCTCAGGCCCTGCTCGACATCGCCACAGGAACAGGCGACTTTGCCATCCTCGCCGCTGAGATGCTGAAGCCCCAGAGACTCGTAGGGGCAGACATCAGCGAGGGGATGATGGAGATAGGCCGCGAGAAGGTCAGGCAGAAAGGGCTGCAAGGCATCATTTCGTTCGAGAAGGAAGACTGCACTGCCCTCTCCTATTCCGATGAATGCTTTGATGCCGTCACGGCGGCCTTTGGCATCCGTAACTTTGCCGATCTCGACCAAGGACTGCGCGAGATGTGCAGGGTGCTGAAAAAAGGTGGGCATCTGAGCATTGTGGAACTGACAACACCCGTCAGTTTCCCCATGAAGCAACTCTTCCATGTATATAGCCATACGGTGCTACCTATCTACGGAAGACTCATCTCAAAGGACTCCAGCGCCTACAGTTATCTGACGAAGACCATTGAGGCTTTTCCGCAAGGAGAGCGGATGACGGAGATCCTACATAAAGCCGGATTCAGTGAAGCCAGTTTCAAACGGCTCACCTTCGGCATCTGTACGATGTATTTTGCAACTAAATAATCAACGACAATGGAAAGGTACGGTTTAATCGGCTACCCCTTGGGGCATTCCTTCTCAATCAGTTACTTCAACCAGAAGTTTGCCGATGAGAACATCAACGCTAAGTACGAGAACTACGAGATTCCGAGTATCGACATTCTCCCAGAGATTCTCGATAAGAATCCCGACCTGAGAGGACTGAATGTCACTATTCCTTACAAGGAGAAGGTCATTCCCTTCCTCGACTCTCTCTCGCCAGAAGCACGCGCTATCGGGGCTGTCAACGTGATTCGCGTCACCCACGATGGAAACAAGACCATCCTAAAAGGTTTCAACAGCGACGTCATCGGCTTTACGCAGAGCATAGAGCCGATGCTCGACAAGAAATGGCACAAGAAGGCGCTCATTCTTGGAACGGGCGGTGCATCTAAGGCCATCTGCTATGGCCTGAAATCATTAGGTCTTGAACCCGTGTTCGTGAGCCGATACGAACGGCCTGGCACCATTCAGTATAAACAGATTACGCCAGAGGTGGTTAAGGAATACAACGTCATCGTGAACTGCACTCCCTTAGGCATGTACCCAAAGACAGAGGAATGTCCAGATCTGCCCTATGAGGCTATGAACAACCACAACATCCTCTACGACCTGATCTACAACCCAGACCAGACACTCTTCATGCGCAAAGGTGCAAAATACGGTGCCGACGTGAAGAACGGACTGGAGATGCTGCTTCTGCAGGCGTTTGCCTCATGGGAATTCTGGCACGGAAAAGAAAAGTGATAACAGTACATAGTTAAGAGTTCATAGTTAAGAGTAAAGTGATAATATGACTGACAACAGATATATGATGCGCGGTGTGAGTGCCGCCAAAGAAGATGTTCACAACGCTATCAAGAACATCGACAAGGGAATCTTTCCGCAGGCTTTCTGCAAGATTATTCCAGACATTTTAGGCGGAGATCCTGAATACTGCAATATCATGCATGCCGACGGGGCTGGCACCAAGTCGAGCCTCGCCTATATGTACTGGAAAGAAACTGGTGACCTGTCCGTGTGGAAAGGCATTGCCCAGGATGCTATTGTGATGAATACCGACGACCTGCTCTGTGTGGGCGCAGTAGACAATATCCTTGTCTCAAGCACTATCGGACGAAATAAGATGCTTGTGCCTGGTGAAGTGATTTCGGCCATCATCAATGGTACAGACGAATTGTTGGCAGAACTGCGCGAGATGGGTATCGGCATCTGGCCAACAGGTGGTGAAACGGCAGATGTGGGTGACCTCGTGCGCACCATCATCGTAGACTCGACCGTCACCTGTCGCATGAAACGCTCTGACGTGATCGACAACGCCCATATCCGCCCAGGTGATGTCATCGTAGGTCTTTCTTCTACGGGACGGGCTACTTACGAGAAACGCTACAATGGCGGTATGGGCAGCAACGGACTCACTTCTGCCCGTCATGATGTATTCGCCAAGTATCTGGCTGAGAAATATCCAGAGAGTTTTGATCATGCCGTACCTGACGAGTTGGTGTATAGTGGCAAATACAAACTAACTGACAATGTGGAAGATTCGCCTGTGGACGCAGGTCAACTGGTGCTCTCCCCAACACGCACCTATGCCCCAGTCATCAAGAGACTGCTCGATGAACTTCGTCCAGAGATTCACGGAATGGTGCACTGCACAGGTGGTGCCCAGACGAAAGTGCTCCACTTTGTCAGTGAGAATTGCCGAGTCATTAAGGACAACATGTTCCCTGTGCCTCCTTTGTTCAAGGCCATCCATGAATGCTCAGGTACAGACTGGAAGGAGATGTATCAGGTGTTTAACATGGGACACCGCATGGAGATCTATGTGCGTCCAGAGATTGCCGAGAAGATTATCGACATCTCAAAGAGTTTCAACATCGACGCTCAGATTGTCGGCCATATCGAAGAAGGCAAGAAGAGCCTGACCATTAAATCTGAATTCGGAACATTCGACTATTAATATGGATAACAATAGCATACTACAAAAACTGGACGGTCTAGAGGCACGCTTCGAAGAGGTATCGACACTGATCACCGACCCAGACGTGATTGCCGATCAGAACCGTTTCGTAAAACTGACGAAGGAATACAAGGACCTGGGTGACATCATGGATGCCCGCAAGCGTTACATCGCCTGTCTGAACGGCATCAAGGAGGCTAAGGACATACTCGCCAACGAGACAGATCCAGAGATGAAGGAAATGGCACGCGAAGAACTAGCGGCAAACGAAGAACTTCAACCCAAACTGGAGGAGGAAATCAAGATTGCCCTCATTCCCAAGGATCCTGAAGACGCCAAGAACGTGCAGATGGAGATTCGCGCAGGAACGGGCGGCGACGAGGCCTGTCTGTTTGCCGGCGATCTGTTTAAAATGTATAAGAACTATTGTGAATCGAAGGGCTGGCAACTCTCTATCACAAGTGTCTCAGAAGGTGCTGTTGGCGGCTATAAGGAAATCGATTTCGCTGTATCCGGAGCCGACGTATATGGTACCTTGAAATACGAATCGGGCGTTCATCGTGTCCAGCGAGTACCCGCCACAGAGACGCAGGGACGCATGCATACTTCGGCTGCTACCGTTGCCGTATTGCCAGAAGCGGACAAGTTTGAGGTACACGTGAACGAAGGCGAGATCAAATGGGATACCTTCCGTTCCTCTGGCGCTGGTGGCCAGAATGTCAACAAGGTGGAATCTGGTGTTCGTCTGCGCTATATGTGGAAGAATCCCAATACAGGCGAGACGGAGGAGATCCTCATCGAGTGTACGGAAACTCGAGACCAGCCTAAGAACAAGGAACGTGCCCTATCGCGCCTGTACACCTTTATTTATGATAAGGAGCACCAGAAGTATATGGACGACATCGCCTCACGCCGCAAGAGCCTTGTCTCGACAGGTGACCGTTCAGCCAAGATACGAACCTACAACTTCCCTCAGGGCCGCGTGACCGATCATCGTATCGGCTACACCACCCACGACCTGCAAGGCTTCCTCGGAGGCGACATCCAGGCGATGATCGATGCCCTCACTGTGGCCGAGAACGCAGAGCGAATGAAAGAAACAGAACTTTAAGGATTAACAATTATGACACGACAACAACTGATACAGCAGATACGTGAGAAGCAGAGTTTCCTCTGTGTAGGATTAGATACGGATATTGACAAGATTCCACAGAGTATTATCGACGAAGCCAAGGCAAAGGACGGCGAGGACTATCTCTTCCGTGCCCTCTGTGAATTCAATGCCCTTATCATCGACGCCACAGCCCCCTATTGTGTGGCATATAAGCCAAACCTTGCATTCTACGAGGCCTATGGTGTGGATGGTCTGTTGGCTTTCGAAGCAACCATCGACTATCTCAAGGAGGATTATCCCAACCACTTCATCATCGCTGATGCCAAACGAGGGGATATCGGCAACACATCCAAGATGTATGCCAAGACCTTCTTCGAGCAATATGACGTAGATGCCCTCACTGTCGCCCCTTATATGGGTGAAGACTCCGTCACACCTTTCCTGGGCTATGATGACAAGTGGGTGATCCTGCTCGCTTTGACGAGCAATAAAGGCTCCCACGATTTCCAACTGACAGAAGACCCCTCTGGCGAACGTCTTTTCGAGAAGGTTCTCAAGACCTCTCAGCAATGGGGTAATGAGGAAAATATGATGTATGTGGTTGGTGCCACTCAGGGTAAGATGTTCGACGACATCCGCAAGGTTGCCCCCAACCATTTCCTGCTTGTTCCTGGCGTTGGTGCCCAGGGAGGAAGTCTGCAGGAAGTCTGCAAGTATGGAATGACGAAAGACTGCGGGTTACTTGTGAATTCATCCAGAGGCATCATTTACGCATCCCATGATGAAGACTTTGCCGAAGCCGCAGCCGAGGCAGCCAGAAAACTTCAACAAGAGATGGCCCTAGAACTGGGAAAGGCTGGTATTCTAAATCAATAGTCAGTGAAAGAGGCCAAGATCATCAACGATCCCGTCTTCGGTTTCATTAAGATACCACGCGGATTGCTCTACGGCATCGTAGAACATCCGTTGTTCCAGCGCCTGAACCGCATCAACCAACTCGGACTTGCTTCCGTCGTCTATCCTGGCGCCCGCCATACGCGTTTCCAGCATTCGTTAGGTGCCTTCCACCTGATGAGCGAGGCTATCATCTCGCTCCAGCAGAAAGGCATTTTCATTTTTGATACGGAGGCTGAAGCCGTCCAGGCTGCTATCCTTATGCACGACATCGGTCATGGGCCCTTCTCGCATGTACTGGAGGATACACTTATCCACGGTATCTCCCATGAGGAGATCTCGCTGATGATGATGGAGGAAATCAATGAGCACTTCAATGGTCAGTTGAACCTCGCCATCTCTATCTTCAAGGGAGACTACCCCAAGAATTTCCTGCACCAACTGATATCCAGTCAACTCGATATGGACCGGCTCGACTATCTGCGCAGAGACTCTTTCTACACAGGCGTGACAGAAGGGAACATCGGCTCGGCACGTATCATCAAGATGCTTAACGTCGTAAATGACACGCTGGTAGTAGACCAGAAAGGCATCTACTCGCTGGAGAACTATCTCACCACCAGGAGACTGATGTACTGGCAGGTATATCTGCATCGCACCTGTGTGGCCTATGAAAAAGTACTGGTGAACATGCTCACCAGAGCCAAAGACCTGATAAAGGCAGGTCAGGACGTATTCGCCTCCCCTTCCCTGCACTATTTCCTCTCGAACGATGTCGATGCCCAGTGGTTCAGCAAACATCTCGAAGCACTGAGGAACTATGAGGAACTTGACGACTCAGACATCTGGAGTGCGATGAAGGTATGGAAGCATCATGAGGACAAGATACTCTCGACACTTGCTACAGATATGCTCGACCGCCGCATCTTCAAGGTTGAAGTGCATGAGGACCCTATCTCTGAGGAACGCATTGAAGGACTGCATCTTAAGATAGCCCAGCAACTCGGCATACCCGTCGAGGATGCCCACTATCTGATGAATGTGTCGACCATCTCGAAGGATATGTATAACGTAGAAGATGACAGCATCGCAATTCTTTACAAAAACGGCGAAATCAGAGACATTTCTGAGGCTTCTGAATTGCTAAATGTTCAATTACTTTCTAAAAAAATAAGAAAATATTATCTTTGTTATCAACGTTTTGAATAAATTTTGCTATCTTTGCAGAAAATATATAAACTGAATATGGAATTTACAGCCAAACAGATTGCAGAGTTCGTACAAGGCAGGATAGAAGGTCAGGAAAACGTGACCGTTCATACGTTTGCCAAGATTGAGGAGGGTACTCCTGGAGCCATCTCATTCCTGTCGAATCCCAAATATACACATTATCTATATGAGACCAAGTCGAGCATCGTCCTAATCAACGAGGATGTTGAACTGGAAAAGCCCGTCAGTCCTACATTGATTCGAGTGAAGAACGCCTACGAATGTGTGGCCAAACTGCTCCAGTTGTACGAGTCGATGAAACCCAAAAAGAGTGGCATCGACCCGTTGGCCAGTATCTCGCCCAAGGCTACAATCGGCGAAAATGTCTACATCGGAGCCTTTGCATGTATCGCAGACGGTGCCGTCATCGGTAATGGTACTCAGATATATCCCCATACCGTCATAGGCGAAGGGGTCAGAATCGGAGAGAATTGTCTGCTCTATCCCAACATCACCGTCTACCAAGGATGTGTTATCGGAAATAATGTGACAATCCATGCCGGATGCGTGATTGGTGCCGATGGCTTTGGATTCGCTCCCAATACGGAGGGATATATGAAGATTCCACAGATTGGCATCGTGGTCATCGAAGATGACGTGGAGATAGGTGCCAACACTTGTATCGACCGTTCGACGATGGGCCAGACGGTTGTTCACAAAGGTGTGAAACTTGACAATCTGATCCAGGTGGCCCACAATTGTGAGGTCGGCGAGAACACCGTCATGTCTGCCCAGGTGGGACTGGCTGGCTCCACAAAGATCGGCGCCTGGTGCATGGTTGGCGGACAGGCAGGCTTCTCTGGTCACATCAAGGTGGCCGACAAGACTTTCATTGGTGCTCAGGCTGGCGTCATCAGTAATACCAAGAGCGGACAGCAACTCATCGGCGCACCCGCCATCGATGCCAAGACATTCTTCAAGGCCCGCGCCATCGACTCTAAGTTACCTGACATGTATAAGCAACTGGCTGCTTTGCAGAGGGAGATTGATGAGTTGAAGAAAAAAGTAGAAGGACAAAATTAGGAAAAACGAGATATGAAGCAAAAGACACTTAAAGGCAGTTTCTCCCTTTTCGGAAAAGGACTGCATACGGGATTGAACCTGACGGTGACATTCAACCCTGCCCCTGAGAATACAGGCTACAAAATTCAGCGTATCGATCTGGAAGGCGAACCCATCATCGACGCCATTGCAGAGAATGTGGTCGACACGCAACGTGGTACCGTTCTCGGCAAAGGCGATGCTCGCGTATCTACTGTCGAACATGGACTGGCAGCACTTTATGCCTTAGGCATCGACAACTGTCTGATTCAGGTGAATGGTCCAGAGTTCCCCATCCTTGACGGTTCTGCCATCAAGTATGTGGAGAAGATCAATGAAATCGGTATTGAGGAGCAGAACGCACCCAAAGACTGGTACATCATCCGCAAGAAAATCGAGGTGAAGGACGAACAGACAGGCTCATGCATCACCATTCTGCCCGACGATGAGTTCTCACTCACTGTGATGTGTTCATTCGAGTCCAAATTCATCAACTCACAATTTGCAACCGTCAATAGAGTGGAAGACTTCCCGACAGAGATTGCACCTGCCCGGACATTCGTTTTTGTACGCGATATAGAACCCCTTCTACAGGCTAATCTCATCAAGGGTGGCGACCTCGACAATGCTATCGTTATTTACTGCATGTGGAGCATCGCGACGCCACAGACTTAGGTTATATCCAGCACAAGCCCTTGGTATGGGAGAATGAGTGTACACGCCACAAACTGCTTGACATCATCGGCGATATGGCCCTCATCGGCAAGCCTATCAAGGGTCGCATCATCGCCACCCGTCCTGGTCACACCATCAACAACAAGTTTGCCCGTCTGATGCGTAAGGATATCCGCAAGCACGAAGTGCAAGCCCCCATCTACGACCCCAATGAGGAGCCCGTGATGGACGTGAACCGCATCCGTGAACTGCTGCCCCACCGCTATCCGATGCAGTTGGTAGACAAGGTCATTTCGCTGGGCGCCAACACCATCGTCGGCGTCAAGAACGTTACAGCCAACGAGCCCTTCTTCCAAGGTCATTTTCCGGAGGAACCCGTCATGCCTGGTGTGCTGCAGATTGAGGCGATGGCACAATGCGGCGGGCTACTGGTACTGAACACCCTCGACGATCCCAGCAAATGGAGCACCTATTTCATGAAGATCGACGACGTGAAGTTCCGTCAGAAGGTGGTGCCTGGCGATACCCTCATCTTCAAGGTAGACCTGCTGGCTCCTGTCCGTCACGGCATCTCTTCGATGAAGGGCTACATCTTCGTAGGTGACCACGTGGTGGCCGAAGCCACTTTCACCGCACAAATCGTAAAGAACAAGTAAGATTGATAATTGAAGATTGAAGATTGAAATATGGCAAATCAGATACATCCATTGGCAGTCGTTGACCCTGAAGCC
>ONPM01000032.1 GCA_900319715.1 uncultured Prevotella sp. | reverse complement strand
TGCAAGAAGAGCTTTTCCACCCGTTCTTGCATCGACTTGTGACAAAGCACGTCGCGACAGCGGTTACGTACGGCAGTCATCAGGTAGCCTTCCATTTTGGCCTTCGGCCGAGCCTGCTCACGCTCGACAGAGCTAATGCAAACATCGCTCTGTTCTCGCTTACTCGCAGCCTTGTCCTTCTGTGGTCCGTCACAATCTCGTAGCAGTCGGGCGAAGATGTCGCTCACCACGTCCTTGCTTTCGTCGACATCATAGAGCATCGTCCTTGCTAGACGGTACATCTTGGCATAATGCTGACGGTATATGTTTTCAAATTCTTCTCTGGTCATAAACAGACTTTTTAATCAGTCATACACTACAGGGACGATTCAGCGAACCGAAAAACTAAGCAAAACTATAATTTTTTTCAAATTTCCTTCATTTTTCTTATTGTTGAAACCATCGTTGTCTTTTTGCCCAAAAAGTTGTAATTTTGCAAACATATTAGAAAGATAGAAGGTATTATGACAATAGAGGATGTAAAAGTGATCATACAAGGTGATGAGACTCGTACGTTGGAAAATTGGGGTAGTGGCGTAGGTCGCATGGTAGATGCTTGTAAGCAAGCTAATCTTCCAGAACCAGAGTTCAATCAGAATGCGGCATTCTTAGGGCGATTTGTAAAGCCTTGTTGTTATGGCTTAGTGGTGCAAATGCGGTGCATTATGTAAATAGAAAAGTCCGCAAGAAACTGATATTCAGAATATTGCGGATTTTAAGAAGTGATCCCGTAGGAATAAAAAATATGTTCTTATGTTCTTATGTCTAAAAAAAAACATCGATGTTCTTATGTCTTAAAATCTGTAGATGATGTCTTTAGAGGAGTTTTTGGAAGAATGGAATAGCGACAGTCCGTATGTCGAGGTGAAGACGAGCGGGAGTACTGGGGAGCCGAAGCGGATGCTGGTGGAGAAGCGGCGGATGCTGGCCTCGGCGAAGATCACCTGTGACTTCTTAGGACTGAAGGAGGACGATACGGCCTTGCTCTGTATGTCGCTCGACTATATCGCTGGCAAGATGATGGTGGTGCGGGCGATAGAGAGAGGTCTGAGGTTGATTGTCGTTGAGCCAAGCGGACATCCATTGGTGAATCAGAAATGTCAAGCGTGGGATTTACGCTTGTTCAGACCACCCCTATCCCCTCCTCGCTCGAGCTTTGCTCGCTTGCTACCGAAGGGACGCAAGAACTTAGGAGGGGAAACCTTCGCGGCGATGGTGCCGATGCAGGTGTATAACTCGTTGCAGGTGCCGGGGGAGAGAGAGCGGCTGATGATGATCAAGCACCTGATTATTGGCGGTGGAGCCATCGACGAGGCGATGGCTGAGGAACTGAAGACATTTCCCAATTATGTGTGGAGTACGTACGGGATGACGGAGACGTTATCGCATATCGCATTGAGACGACTGAATGGGCCAGAGGCAACGGAGTGGTATACGCCGTTCCCGTCGGTGAGTGTCAGTCTGAATGAGGAAGGGTGTCTGGTGATCGATGCGCCGGAGGAATGTCCCCTTCAAGATTCTGGGAAGGAAGGATAATGTGATCTGCTCCGGGGGAATCAAGATCCAGGCGGAGGAGGTGGAACGGATGCTGAAAGGCCATTTGAGCATACCTTATTTAATAAGTAAAAGGCCGGACAAGAAGTTCGGCGAGGTGGTCGTGATGCTGACGGAGGGCGATGTGGAAGAGGCGAAGAGGGTCTGTGAGGCGGTGTTGCCCAAGTTCCAGCGCCCGAAAGCGTACATTCATGTCAGCGAGATTCCCATGACGGAAACAAGAAAGCCTGCCAGAAGGCAGGCAGAGGTTTTGGCCAGAGGCTGATCAGACCCCCTCTGACTCCCCCTAACTCAGGGGGAGAAACAGTTACCACTGACCGATCCAGTAGTTGAGATCAATGTCTTTGTAGTTGTCTGGGGCGATGCGGACGGTGGTGTTTGCATCTGTCTTGCCGAGCAGGAAGCGGTCGATATATGCCTCCACCTCAGGGAACTGCACCTCAGGCAGTTGACAATGTCCGTGATTGGCGACGATGGAATAGCCCACACGGTCGGCAATGCCGAACTGCTCCCATACCTTCATGGCACCGTTCATCGAGACGTAGGCAGAAGGGTCAGCCAACCACACGAAATCAGGATTGCCCAACATCAGCAGGGCGCGGGGACAGACCATCGCTGCCAGTTCGTGGTGGTCGTGGGGCAGGTAGGCCACGTTCTCCTCACCATAGTTCTCACGAAGACTCTCTTTGAACCAGTTGTAGTCCGTCTTGTCGAGGTTCTCCACTTGCTCGGCCTCTGGCTGGATGTTCAGCCAGCGGGAGTATCGCCAGTTAGCGACTCCGCCGCCGCCAGGCTCCTGGGCGATGGTCAGTGCCACACGCTCGTCGAAGGCGCCGCAGAAGAGGGCCATCTTGCCGGCATAACTGCATCCTGTGACGCCGATATGCTTCGTGTCGATCTTCGTCACCTCAGGACCTAATTGCTGCAGACCGTCGATGAGCCGGCTCAGGCCCCAAGCCCACTCGCTGTAGGCACCGTTGTCTTTCAGGTCGGGGTAGAGACGGTCGAAGTCGTAGTTGCCACGTCCGGCAGGCTTACGTCCAAAGCGGGCGCCAAACTGACTATAGTTGTTCACCTGTGACTCACGGTAGACCATCGTGGCGATAGGACGCTTTTCAAAGATGCTCTTGGGCAGTGAGATGCCGCTGGTGCCGATCATCAGAGGGTAGGGGGCACTGCCTGTAGAGGGGTAGTTGATGAGGGCGCTGAGTTCGAGCGACTGACCGCCCACGGTGACGGTCACCTTCAGCGTGTCGCCATCCATCCGTGCCTTTACGGCAGAAGGGTCTACTGTCGGTTTGGTTCCAATTTCATAGTGCTGGATCTCCTTGGCAATCTCACCACGACGGAGGCTCCAGTCCTTGAAGTCCGTGACACGTCCGCTGCCGTCAGACCATGCGAGAGGGTCTGGCAGGGCTTCGCACTTTGTTCCCTGTTCCTTCGTGGGCAGCACGGGGTTGGCGTTGAAACCGGTGTTCTCTGTTTCGTAGACGAGTGGCAGTTGCTGTGCCTGCGTGCAGACACTTGTCAGCAGCACTGCCGTCAGCATGAATAGTTCCTTCATATCCTTTATGTTTAATTGTTAGTGACTATTATCATTTCTCTCACCTCTTACCTCTCTTTAAAAGAGATAGGGCTACTCTCACGAGCGACCCTATCTGCGATTAGTTAGTAATATGATCAGGTCTATTAAGTTGATTGGTCGTCCTTCGTCAGCACTCGCGGTAGAAGTCGAGTGCCTCGTATATGTCTTCCTTCGTGGCGGTCTGGTTGATACGGATGTCGCCGATACCGCCTAAGAGGGTGAAATTAATCGTTCCTGCCACGTTTTTCTTGTCGTGGGTCATGAGTTCCAGCAGGGTGGGATAGTCATCACAGGTAACAGTCATCTTCCCGTAGTGCTCCTTGATGAAACTCACCGTCTGGTGCATCTTGTCAGAGGGGAATCCCGTCTTGACGGTGCTCAGGTACAGTTCGCCGATGAGGCCGTATGCCACAGCATAGCCATGTAGAAGAGGTGAGTGGTGAGAGGTGAGTGGTGAGAGAGATGACTGGAGGGAGAAACTCTCGAAGGCGTGGCCAATGGTGTGGCCGAGGTTCAGTGCCTTGCGGATGCCCTGTTCCAAGGGGTCTTCTGTGACGATGCGCTGTTTGACGGCGACGCTGTCGGCCACCATCGTACGCAATTGTTCCAGATCTGGTTGGGTGAGGTCGAAGTTGACGAGTTCAGCCCACATCTTCTCATTCGATATCAGTCCGTGCTTGAGCATCTCGGCGTAGCCCGAACAGATGTTTGCGGCATCAAGGGTTTTAAGGAATGCCGTGTCGAGGATGACGGTGCTGGCATTGCTGAACACGCCGATCTCGTTTTTCAGTCCCCGGAAGTTGATGCCCGTCTTTCCTCCCACGCTGGCATCGACCATGGCGAGCAGCGTTGTCGGGATGTTGATATAATTGATGCCCCGTTTAAAGGTGGAGGCCGCAAAGCCTCCCAGGTCGGTCACCATGCCTCCTCCTATATTTATTAATAAGGAGTGACGGGTGGCACCTCCCTCACCTAAGGCTTCCCACACATGTGACAAAGAGTCAAGCGTCTTGTGTGTATCGGTGGCGCCAATGACGACGGTCCTGGCACCACGGATGCAACTCATGTCGCTGACCAATGGCAGACAACAGCGCTCCGTCGTCTCATCAACGAGGAGAAAGGTGCGGTCGTGCTCACATTCAGCCACGGCTGCCGTGAGGGCCTCTGTCAGATTTTCGGAAATAACAACCTTTTGCGGGTTCATCTTTCTATGCTTATGGTTGCTCGTTTGTTGTTGATGCTGCAAAGGTACGACTTTTTTTCATAATGGCCATAAGAAATGGGATTTTTTTTACTTTCCGTTAAACTTTTATCCCGTTCATGCGTCAAAGAGTCATAAATTCACAACTATCAATGAAGAAAATAGGATTGTTGATTGTTGCCCTGACGGTGACAGTCGTAGCATTTGCACAGCGAACAGTTAGAGGAACAGTAGTAGAACAGGACACGCAGGAAGCCATCATTCAGGCTACCGCCGCCCTGTTGAGTGGTGAGAAGGTCATTGCCAATGCCGTCACTAACACAGAAGGAGGATTCTCCATCAAGGCCCCGGAGGGTTCTTATACCCTGCAGGTGACCTATGTGGGTTTCAAGACCTACACGAAGAAGATCACGTTGAAAGACAAAGACTATCATGCCGGCACAATCAAACTAGAGCCCGACGCCATTATGCTGAAGGGTGCCACGGTGACGGCCCGTGCCCAGAAGGTGACGCTCAAGGCCGATACCTTTGTCTATAATGCCAATGCCTTCCGTACACCGGAAGGATCAGTGGCCGAAGAACTGGTGCGCCGTCTGCCAGGTGCAGAGATCAGCGACGACGGCTCCATCAAGATCAATGGCAAGCAGGTGAAGAAGATCCTTGTTGACGGTAAAGAGTTCATGACTGGCGACACGAAGACCGCCATGAAGAACCTGCCCACGAACATCATCGACCGTATCAAGGCCTACGACCAGCAAAGCGACCTTGCCCGTGTCTCCGGTATTGAAGACGGTGAGGAAGAGACGGTGCTCGACTTCGGCATCAAGGCAGGCATGAACAAGGGTATCATGGCCAATGCCGACCTCGCCGCAGGTACCAAGAACCGCTATGCAGGCCGTATCTTCGGAGGTGTGATGAAAGACAATATGAAGGTATTCCTGATGACCAATGCCAACAATACCAATGATATGGGCTTCCCCGGTGGTGGTGGCGGTGGCCGTTTCGGCGGTGCCCGTCAGGGTCTTACAGCCAACAAGATGGTCGGTCTGAACCTGAACTACGAGAATACCGGTAAACTCAAACTCGATGGAAGTGTGCGCTGGAACCATAGCGACGGTGATGTCTTCTCAAAGAGTTCGACGGAGAACTTCTTCAGCGGCACCACCTCGTCGTTCGGCAACAGTCTCAGCCAGAGGTATTCTCGCTCCAACAGTTGGAACGGGCAGATGCGTCTGGAGTGGCAGCCGGACTCGATGACGAACATCATGTTCCGCCCCAACGTGAGTTACAACTCCAACGACGGTGAGAACACCAGCGAGAACGCCACCTTCGACAAGAACCCATACGACTATGCCACCGATCCGTTGGCCTCAGTCATGGAGATTGCCGAGAAGTACGGCATCGTCAAGAACTATAGTCTGCAGGATGGTGTCAGTTACAGCGATTCGAAGAATATCAGAGGTATGCTGCAGTTCAATCGCCGACTCAATAACTCTGGGCGTAACATCACTTTGCAATTGAATGGTAACTGGAGCGACGGTACCAGCAAGTCCATATCGAACAATTTCTCCGAACTGTTCCAGGTGATGAACTCCTTGGGCATCGGCGACTCTACCTATCAGACCAACCGCTATAGCCTCACGCCGGAAGACAGGTGGGGCTACAGTGCACGCCTGACCTACAGCGAGCCTATTATGAGGCAGGTGTACCTTCAGTTCAGTTACACCTATCAGTACAGTTATTCAAAGAGCGACAAGAAGACTTACAGCCTGACGGATGTGGACTATACCGACATCGTGCCCCAGTATCGTAACTGGGATGCCTACCTGGTAAGGCTTGTCAATCCCCTGGACTATTATGAGGACAAGAACCTGAGCCGTATGTCTGAATATAAGAACTACAACCATACGGCAGAGGTGATGTTACGCATTGTCCGTAAATCCTACAATTTCAATGTCGGTTTCCAGGTTCTCCCGCAGAAGTCTCATTTCATCCAGGACTATCAGGGTATTCATGCCGATACCACCCGTACGGTCACCAATTTCACCCCGACCCTCGATTTCCGTTGGAAGAAGTCGGCTACGGGACAGTTGCGCTTCACCTACCGTGGACGCAGTCAGCAGCCTTCGATGAGCGACCTGCTCGACATCGTTGACGACAGCGACCCTCTGCGCATCACAAGAGGTAACCCGGGACTGAAACCCTCTTTCACGCAGTCGTTCCAACTCTTCTACAATGACTATTTCCAGAAACACCAGCGGGCCGTGATGACGTTCGTGAATTTCTCGACGACCAGCAACTCGGTGGCAAATAAGACCACCTTAAACACCGAGACAGGTGGAACCATCACCCGTCCGGAGAATATCAACGGCAACTGGAACGGTAACCTCGGATTCATGTTCAATACCGCTGTTGACTCGGCTGCCTTCTTCAATGTCAACACGTTTACTAACCTGAGTTATAATCACAACGTGGGCTTTGTGAGCATCAATAGCCTCAGTGATTCAGAGAAGAGCGTCACCAACTCTCTCGGCATCAACGAACGTCTTGCAGGAAGTTACCGTAACGAGTGGTTGGAGATAGAGATTAATGGAGGCCTGAACTACACGCGTTCACGCAGTGAACTGCAGCCGAACAACAACCTCGATACGTGGCAGTTCACCTATGGTGGTATGATCGGTGTGACGGCTCCCTGGGGAACGGCCCTCACCACGAATCTGAACATGCAGAGCCGTCGCGGCTATGCCGACAATTCGATGAATACCAACGAACTCATCTGGAATGCCCAGTTGTCTCAGAGTTTCCTCAAAGGCAACGCCCTCACCATCTCACTCCAACTCTACGACATTTTGCACGAGCAGTCTACTTTCAGCCGTACTATCACTGCCTTGTCGCGTAACGATACCGAGTATAACGCCATCACCAGTTACGGCATGGTTCACGTCATCTACCGTCTGAACCTCTTCGGAGGCCGTGGTGCCTTTGGTGGCGGTCGTGGCGGATTCGGCGGCCCTGGCGGTCCTGGTGGTCGCGGAGGCTTCGGCGGTGGTCGTCCTCGTGGCGGCGGTGGCTTCGGTGGCGGTTTCGGCGGTGGACCCCGCGGTGGCCGATTCTAATCAAAATGTTAGCAGAAATCAAGAATTTGTGTCATTTTGCAAAAATAATTCTAATTTTGCTTGCAAGTGTGTAATTAATTAGATACCTTTGCAGGCAAAATTAGAATCAACTGTAAAAATGGGACAAGTAATCAAACCCTTGCATTATGAGGCCCTGCTCGATACCAAACAGACAGAGCAGGGTATCAAACTTATTAAGGACTTCTTTCAGCAGAACCTCTCCACAGAACTCCGTCTGCGTCGCGTCACGGCACCCTTGTTCGTTCTCAAAGGACTGGGAATCAACGATGATCTGAACGGTGTGGAGCGGGCCGTTACCTTCCCTATCAAGGATTTGGGCGATGCGCAGGCCGAAGTGGTCCACTCGCTGGCCAAGTGGAAGCGCTTGTCGTTGGCAGAGTATCAGATAGAGCCCGGTTATGGCATCTATACCGATATGAACGCCATCCGGGCCGACGAGGAACTGGATAACCTCCATTCCCTCTATGTCGACCAGTGGGACTGGGAGGCCGTCATCCGTCGTGAAGACCGTACGGTGGCTTTCCTCAAGGATGTCGTTGAGCGTATCTATGCTGCCATCCGTCGTACGGAGTATCTTACCTGTGAGACTTATCCCCAACTGAAGCCCTTTCTGCCAGAGAAGATCCACTTTGTCCATGCCGAGGAACTGCTGAAGATGTATCCCAACAAGACGCCCAAGGAGCGCGAGGATGCCATCTGTGAAGCCTACGGAGCCGTGTTCATCATCGGCATCGGCGGCCAACTCTCCAACGGTGAGAAGCACGACGGCCGTGCCCCCGACTACGACGACTGGTCTACCATCGCCGAGAACGGTAAGATGGGACTCAATGGCGATATCCTCATCTGGTATCCTATTCTCGGTCGTTCTTTCGAACTCTCGTCGATGGGTATCCGTGTGGATAAGGAGAGTCTGCTGCGCCAGTTGAAACTTGAACACAAGGAGGAGCGCGAACAACTCTACTTCCACCAGCAGTTGCTCAACGACCGTCTGCCGCTGTCCATCGGCGGAGGTATCGGTCAGAGCCGTCTCTGCATGGTGTTGCTCCATAAAGGTCATATCGGTGAAATCCAGGCCTCTATCTGGCCCGACGACATGCGCCAGGCTTGTAAGGCTCTCGGCATGACGCTGATATAAATTGACCTATATTATTTTAACATGGATTAATCAAAATTTTCGGAGAGAAAATAGAGATTAATCCATTTTTATTTTGTAACTTTGCGGCCTAATTCGAATTTTATAACGTTATAGTATCATAAGAAATGGCTGAGACAAAGAAGATTAAGACTGCCTTGGTGTCTGTATTCCACAAGGACGGCCTTGATGAACTCCTCAAGAAGTTGAATGAGGAGGGCGTGAAGTTTCTCTCTACGGGTGGAACACAGAAGTTTATTGAGTCGTTAGGCTACGAATGCCAGAAGGTGGAGGATGTGACGACCTATCCTTCTATCCTCGGTGGTCGTGTGAAGACATTGCATCCGAAGGTGTTCGGAGGTATCCTGGGTCGTCGTGACAACGAGGGCGACCGTGAGCAGATGGCTCAATATGAGATTCCGGAGATTGACCTCGTGATCGTAGACCTTTATCCATTTGAGCAGACCGTTGCCAGCGGCGCCTCTGAGGAGGATATCATCGAGAAGATCGATATCGGCGGTATCTCACTGATCCGTGCCGGAGCCAAGAACTTCAACGATGTGGTGATCGTGCCGAGCAAGGCTGAGTACAGCGTGCTGCTGGATATCCTGAACAAGCAGGGTGCAGAGACCACGAAGGAGCAGCGCCGTATGTTCGCTACCCGTGCCTTCGGTGTGAGTTCGCATTACGACACCGCCATACACTCTTGGTTTGAGAAATAGTTATAGATTGTTTATAGTTGATAGTTTATAGTTTATAGATGATAACCTGGCAAGCCCTCGTAAGAATCATTGGAGACTATAGAAGTAATCAACTATAAACCATAAACATTAAACTATAAACAAAAAAGAAGAATAGAATGGGATTTTTTAGTTTTGTCCAGGAGATTGCAATGGACTTGGGAACAGCCAACACGATCATTATCAGCGATGACAAGATCGTGGTGGATGAGCCATCGGTGGTGGCGCTGGACCGTCGTACCGACAAGATGATCGCCGTGGGTAACGAGGCGAAGATGATGTATGAGAAGACGCATGATAATATCCGCACCATCCGTCCCCTTCGTGACGGTGTGATTGCCGACTTCTCTGCCTGTGAGCAGATGATGCGCGGCCTGATCAAGATGGTGCACTCGGGCAGCCGCCTGTTCTCACCCTCACTGCGTATGGTGATCGGTGTGCCTTCAGGCTCTACCGAGGTCGAACTGCGTGCCGTGCGTGACTCTGCGGAGCATGCCGACGGCCGTGATGTGTATCTGATCTTCGAGCCTATGGCTGCTGCCATCGGTATCGGTATCGACGTGGAAGCCCCGGAGGGTAATATGATTGTGGATATCGGCGGTGGATCGACGGAGATTGCCGTCATATCACTGGGTGGTATCGTATCAAACAACTCTATCCGTACCGCAGGCGACGACCTGACGGCCGATATTCAGGAGTATATGTATCGTCAGCACAACGTGAAGGTGTCTGAGCGTATGGCTGAGCGCATTAAGATCAACGTGGGCTCGGCTCTGACAGACCTGGGCGATGAGGCTCCGGAGGACTTCGTGGTGCACGGTCCTAACCGTATCACCGCCCTGCCTATGGAGGTGCCTGTATGCTATCAGGAGATTGCCCACTGTCTGGACAAGACGGTGTCGAAGATCGAGAATGCCGTGCTCTCTGCTCTGGAGAATACACCTCCAGAACTTTATGCCGACATCGTGCAGAACGGCATCTATCTGGCTGGCGGCGGTGCCTTGCTGCGCGGCCTCGACAAGCGTCTGACGGACAAGATGCATATCCCCTTCCATGTGCCTGAGGATCCCCTCCACAGCGTGGCAAAGGGAGCCGGCGTCGCCTTGAAGAATATCGACCGCTTCAACTTCCTCATGAGGTAACCGGGGGGCAATCGTCAATCAGTAAACTGTCAATCTGATGAGGAACCTGCTGGATTTCCTGAAAGATTACTATCACTGGCTACTTTTCGTGTTTTTGGAAGTGGTCAGTGGTTTTCTGTTGTTTCAGTACAACAACTATCAGGGAAGTGTGTGGTTCTCTTCTGCCAACGTGGTGACAGGCAAGGTTTATGAGTGGAAGAGTGATGCAACCAAGTTCTTTACGCAGTCGCAGGCCAATGAGCAACTGACCAGACGTAACATCCTGCTGGAGCAGCATGTGGATATGCTTCGTCGTCGCTATATGGAACTGACGTATGACTCGACCGTCATGGAGCGCAACGAGATGAAGTTCCTGAGGCAGTATGACCTGATACCCGCGAAGGTGGTGGATAACTCGCTTGACAGCAAGGAGAATCTGCTGACCATCGACAAAGGCCGTGCCGACGGCGTAGAGGTGGATATGGGCGTTGTCTGTGGCAAAGGTGTCGTAGGCGTCGTCTATCTCGTTTCGGAGCACTATTCTGTGGTAATACCGGTGTTGAATGCTTCGTCATCGCGTATCAGTTGTGCCATTCGCAACAGAGGCTCGTTCGGCTACCTGCACTGGTATGGTGGCGACCCTTCCGTGGCTTATGTGGAGGACGTGCCCCGTCATGCCAAGTTCAAGTTGGGCGAGTGGGTGGTCACCAGCGGCTTCTCGTCGATTTTCCCTTCCGGGGTGTCGGTGGGTAAGATCGAGCAGGCCTATAATTCGCGCGACGGTCTGTCGTATAAGTTGAAGATCCGCCTGAGCACGGATTTCACGAATCTGCGTGATGTGCTGGTGATCAGTGATAAGAGCATCGCTGAGCGTGCAGCCCTTTTGCAGGCAGCAAGAGATTCAATCAACAAGATTAGTGGTGCGAGGTAAGAGAACAGACTAAAAGGAAAAAAGTATGACACGGTTAGTGAACAGATTGGTGATGTTTGTGGTGCTGCTCCTGGTACAAGTGCTGGTGCTGAACCACGTATGGCTGCTGAATGTGGCTACGCCTCTGTTATACGTCTACTTCGCCATTACTTTCCCACGTAACACAGAGCGGGGAGAGGTGCTGGCGTGGTGCTTTCTCCTCGGACTACTCATTGATATCTTTTCCAATACTCCAGGTCTGGCTGCAGGCTCGCTGACTCTCATCGGTATGGTTCAGACCTATCTGGTGGAATTTTTTGTGCCCCGCGACTCGGTAGAGAATCTCGACGTGTCGGCCGCCACATTAGGGTGGGGTAAGTTCAGCACGCTGAGTGGCATATTGACATTGTTCTATTGTCTGGTATTCTTTATCCTGGAGGCTTTCAATTTCTTCGACTGGCAATTGTGGCTTATGCGTACCATCTGCAGTGCTGCTCTGACATTAGTGCTGATGCTGGCCATTGAAAGTGTACGCTCTAAGTAAAGAGTTTAAGGAAGAACAGGTGAAAGGGTACGATCTGACATACAGACGCTATGTGATAGGAGGGGTGGCCATAGTGATAGTGGTCATCTATATCATTCGTCTGTTCATGCTTCAGATCACGAGTGACGACTATAAGAAGAGTGCAGACTCAAATGCTTTCCTAAAGAAGATCGAGTATCCGTCACGTGGCAATATGCTGGACCGCAAGGGCCGGCTGCTGGTGTTTAACCAACCGTCGTACGACATTATGGTCGTGATGAATGAGATGCGCGACCGTCTTGACACCCTGGAGTTCTGCCAGACCCTCGGCATCACTCGTGAGGAGTTTGACCGCCGTATGGCCACGATGAAAGACCGTAGCCGCAACCCAGGTTATTCGCGCTATACACAACAACTGTTTATGAGTCAGTTGAGTGACAAGGACTTTAGTGTCTTTCAGGAGAAGATGTTCCGCTTTCCGGGCTTCTATGTCCAGAAGCGTACGGTCAGACAGTACACCTATAACATGGCCGCCCACCTGTTGGGAGACGTGGCAGAGGTGTCGCCAGCCGATATCGAAGAAGATGACTACTATCAGCCGGGTGATTATATTGGCAAGTTGGGCGTGGAGCGTAAATACGAGGCTCAGTTGCGTGGTGAGAAGGGCATTCAGATACTGTTACGAGATGCCCATGGCCGTGTGCAGGGCCGTTACCGTAATGGCGAATTCGACCATCGTGCCAAGCCAGGCAAGAACCTGACACTCGGTATTGATGCAGATTTGCAGTTGCTGGGCGAGCGGCTGATGGAAGGCAAAATCGGCAGTATTGTGGCCATCGAGCCCTCGACGGGTGAGGTGCTCTGTATGGTATCGTCGCCGTCCTACGATCCCCGTATGATGGTGGGACGCCAACGTTCCAAGAACCATCGTCAGTTGTCGCAGGATGTGTGGAAACCCTTGCTGAACCGCAGTATCATGGGCCAGTATCCGCCAGGTTCGACCTTCAAGACGACACAGGGCCTGACCTTCATGACAGAAGGAGTGATTACCCCCTCGACGATGTATCCATGCAGTCACGGCTTTGTGTTCCGTGGCCTGCGGGTGGGCTGTCACGGACACGGGGCTCCGCTCCCGTTGGTGCCTGCACTGAGCACGTCGTGTAATGGCTATTTCTGTTGGGGACTGTATCACATGATCAACACCAATATCTCGAAGTATGGGACGGTGCAGAATGCGATGAACACATGGCGCGACTATATGGTCAGCATGGGCTTCGGCTACCAGTTAGGTATTGACTTGCCAGGCGAGAAACGTGGCATGATTCCCAATGCCCAGTTCTACGATAAAGCGTATAAGGGCTCGTGGAATGGCTTGACGATCATCTCCATCGCCATCGGACAGGGTGAGGTAAACGCCACGCCGTTGCAGATCGCCAACCTCGGGGCGACGATTGCCAACCGTGGCTATTATTATGTGCCCCACGTGGTGAAGAAGGTGGAGGGCGAACCCCTTGACACGACCTATACCCGTAAACATTATACGAAAGCCACCCGTGAAGCCTATGACTACGTGGTGCAGGGTATGCGTTCCTCTGCACTCGGAGGCACCTGCCACGAACTGGCGAAATATGATTTCATGGCTTGTGGCAAGACGGGTACGGCACAGAACAAGGGTCACGACCACTCCGTGTTCATGGGCTTTGCCCCGATGGATGAGCCGAAAATCGCCGTGGCTGTGTATGTGGAGAATGGTGGATGGGGTGCTACCTATGGCGTACCCATCGGCGGTCTGATTATGGAACAGTATCTGAAGGGAAAACTCTCGGAGGCTTCGGAAGCAAGAGCCAAGACGATACAGGAAAAGAGAATCAACTATGGTACAAGCGACAGATAGACAGCATAAAGGCGTACTGCGCTCGTTGGACTGGTGGACCATCCTCATCTATCTGGCCCTGCTCACCTTTGGTTGGGTGAGTGTCTGCGGTGCCAGTTATTCGTATGGCGACACGGACATCTTCAGCCTTGATACCCGCTCAGGCATGCAGATCGTGTGGATTGGCACGTCTATCGTGTTAGGCTTTGTGCTGCTGATGACTGACGATCGCTACTATGAGATGCTGGCTTTCATCATCTTCGGGGTGCTGTTGGTGTTGCTCTTCGGCACCATCTTCAATCCCCATACCATTAAGGGATCGCGGTCATGGCTTGTGTTAGGACCGTTAAGACTGCAACCGGCAGAGTTTGCGAAGTTCGCCACGGCCCTCGCATTGGCTAAACTCATGAGCATCTACGGCTATGATATCCATAAGTGGAAACATTTTGCGGCAGCGCTCTTTATCATCTTCGTGCCGATGGTTTTCATCGTGCTCCAGCATGAGACGGGTTCAGCCCTGGTCTATCTCTCCTTCTTCCTCATGCTGTACAGGGAAGGCATGGCGGGCAGTGTGCTGATGACAGGCGTGGCGATGGTGGTGTATTTCGTCGTTGGTATCCGCTTTGCTGATGTGATGATGTGGTACACGCCTACCTCTGTGGGGCGCTTCTCCGTCCTGTTGATGATCATGCTGTTCTCTGCAGTCATGGTGTGGGTCTATTGTAAGGATCGCCTTCGGACGCTTCAGTTACTGGGTGCAAGTATCGGCTCCTCGCTGCTGATGCTGTTGTTCTCGCTCTTCGTCATCCCGTTCGACATCACCAAGGTCATGATGGTTGTCTGCATTCTGGGCGTCGGCTATCTGTTGTGGCTTTGGCTGTCTACGCGCATTCGTAACTACCTTTGGATTGCGGCATTCGCCGTGGGGTCGCTGGTGTTCTACAGCGGTGCAGACTATGTGCTCAACAACATGATGGAGCCCCACCAGCGGGTACGTATCAATGTGCTGCTGGGACTGGAGGAAGACCTGAAGGGAGCGGGTTATAATGTGCATCAGAGTGAGATTGCTATCGGCTCCGGTGGCTTGGAGGGCAAGGGATTCCTCAACGGCACGCAGACGAAGTTGAAGTTCGTGCCTGAGCAGGATACGGACTTTATCTTCTGTACTGTCGGCGAGGAGGAGGGCTTCCTGGGCTCTGCCGGAGTCCTGCTGCTTTTCCTGGCCTTAATCTTAAGGCTTATCTATCTGGCAGAGCGGCAAGTGCATACGTTTGGACGTGTATATGGCTATTGTGTGCTGAGTATCTTCCTCTTCCACGTGTTCATCAACGTGGGCATGGTGTTAGGACTGACCCCCGTGATTGGTATTCCATTGCCGTTCTTCAGTTATGGAGGCTCGTCGCTATGGGGCTTCACCTTGCTTCTGTTTATCTTCCTTCGTATCGATGCAGGCCGTCATTTAGTTCGCCAGTGAGAGGCGCAGGCCTACGTCGGCCACTCCTGGCATGATCTCTCTCTTCATATTGTGTGTCAGGCTGACGTGGATGGAGTCTCCCTGGTGTAGGCTGAGGTCGCGTATCGAGAACTGATACTGGAAGAAACTGATGCCGTCGCCCTCAATGCCACCCTCCTCGCTGATCAGGTCGCAGTCTATCACATCGTGAAACCTCTCTTGAGAGGGATAGATCGTCTGGTCTATCTGGATGGTCAGTTGCTGGAAAGGGTAGTCTTTGTTGGTACGCAGTTCGGCGTCCAGACGATAGTGACCACCGCTCTTCAGGGGGCTGATGTCGAAATGGAGTGTGTCGGTCTTATCCCATCCCGGTTCAAAGATATGCCTGAACTGATGGTAGGCAACCTGCTGCTGGCAGCCGCATAGCATGGCCAGCATGAGCAGGACGACCGTGACAATCGATTTATTCCTCATGTTTCTCGATACGACTCTCCGAGTTACGGGCCTCATTCTGTCGATTGACCGGCTTCTTTTTCTTCTTTTTCTTCTTGGCCTTATCAAATCTGTTGATGTCACCGCCAGCCAAATCAATCTTGTGCGGTGTCTCCACGGGTTCGTTGCTTTCTTTCTCGTCGAGGCTCAGGGGCTTCTCGCCGCGACGGTTCATCTCGATGACTTCTCGTGCGTGGCTTGCCGTGATGGTCTGGAGGTTGGCGGCGATATTCTTGTCGGTAGAGTAGGTCACCAGTCCAGCCAGGATGTCGGTCTTGAAGAGATGGTAGTCGCCGTCTTGTGTCTGCAACACCACTTCGCGGCCAGGCATCCGCTTGCCGGCTTCGATATAGTCGTCGACCTCGTAGTTAAGACAGCACTTCAACTTGGCGCACATGCCAGCCAGTTTCTGGGGGTTGAGGGATATATCCTGGAAACGGGCGGCACTCGTGCTGACGGAGACGAAATTCTTCATCCACGTGGCACAGCAGAGTTCACGTCCGCAGGGTCCTGTGCCGCCGATGCGCCCTGCCTCCTGGCGGGCACCGATCTGTTTCATCTCGATACGTACATGGAAGGCGGCTGCCAGATCCTTGATCAGTTGGCGGAAGTCCACACGGCCGTCGGCAATATAGTAGAAAATCGCCTTGTTGCCGTCGCCCTGGTACTCCACGTCGCCGATCTTCATGTCGAGTCCGAGGCCCTTGGCAATCTTCCGGCTCTCAATCATCGTCGCGTGTTCACGAGCCTTTGCTTCATGGAACTTGTCCATATCGGCAGGGCGTGCGATGCGGTAGATGCGCTTGATGTCATCCTCCGATTTCAGATTGGCTTTCTTCAACTGGAGTTTCACCAGACGGCCCGTGAGGGTGACGACGCCGATGTCGTGGCCTGGGCTGGCCTCGACGGCCACCACGTCGCCTTTCTTCAGTTCGAGGTGGTTGACGTTATGATAGTAGCCCTTGCGTGTGTGCTTGAACTGCACCTCCACGAGGTCGGTGGACTCCACGTTGCCAGGTACGTCGGCTAGCCAGTCGTAGGTGTTCAGTTGTCTGTCCTGTCGGCCCACGGCCTGATGGCACAGACCTCTGTCGCAGCCCACCTTTACAGGTATTTCTTTTGTCTTATCCATTCTTTTTATTTTTTTTGTTTACTGTTTACTGTTTACGGTTTACAGTTGATTACCTCTATCGTCAGAGCGGCCTCCAGTCATATCATCTGTCAACTGTAAACCGTCAACTGTAAACAATCTTCTGCCCTTCATTTTTGCAGCAGTAGCACGATCGTCTGCAGGGCGAAATCGAAGAACACGATCTTCGCATTGGCATTCTGCCCGATGTCCCGGATGGCGAGATTCGCAAGGTCGCTGAAAGGCAGGATATTGCTCTCGTTGATGAAACGGGCGAAGTTGCCGGCGAAGGCCTCCTCTTCCGCTGTCATATAGTTCAACTCCTCTTCCTTGAAATTAAAAACGAAACTCTCGCGCGACATCCTGAGGAAGTAGGTGAGCCAGCGTCGCTGTTTCTCGCGGCCCATCGCGGCCATCTGCTCGCTCCATTTGCGCAGGTCTTTGATCTTCCGTTGGTAGGCCAACCGCATCAGCGACTTATACATGTCGAGGAATAATCCTTTCTCCGAGTCTGCCTGCAGCTCCTCGATGGCTGTGAGCCAGTTGCCGTTAGCCAGGCGGCTGATGCGCAGGGCACTGTCCTCGTCGATGCCTCGCCGCTCGATGAGCGCTTGGCGGATGGAGTCGTTGTCGGTCTTCCGGATGTCGATGCGCTGTACGCGGCTGCGGATGGTTTCCAACAGTTTCTCAGGCTCCTCGCTCACCATGATGAACACGGTCTGCTGCGGAGGTTCCTCGATGAGTTTCAGCAGTTTGTTGGCGCATTCGGTGTTCATGCGCTCCGGAAGCCAGATGATACTCACCTTATAGCCGCCCTGACTCGACTTTAGCGAGAGTTTCCTGACGAGGTCGTCGCTCTCACCGGCGGTGATGATGGCCTGCTGGTTCTCACCGCCCATGGCAGCCATCCACTCCTCCATGGTGAAGTAGGGACTCTGCATCACCAGTTCGTGCCACTCTTTGGCGAAGTCGTCGCTGACGGGCTTATAGTCGCTCTTCATCGATGGCAACTTGATGGTGGGGTAGGTGAAGTGCAGGTCGGGGTGCTCGAGTTTTTCGAGCATGGGGTTTTCTTGAGGAGGGAGAGTAGGGGAGTTAGGGGAGTTAGGGTGATTAGGATTGAGCAGATAGCAGCCGAAGGCGATGGCCAGGGCCAGTTTGCCGCTGCCCAAGGGGCCGCAGAGCATCAGCGCATGCGGCAGACGGTCTTCCCTGACCATCTGCATCAGCCGCTCCTTGGCTTCCTGCTGTCCTATCACCTCACTAAATTGCACTTTCTTTATTTTTTTAATCACGAATTAGCGAATTTGAGAATTTTTCCTGAAGATGCATATCAGAAAGAGGTCGCAGGCGACCATAGAATGTAGAGAAGGTTTGCGCAGCGCAATTCTCTAAATTCAAAGCATCTTTAGATGAATCTCTCATATTTGTAATTCTCTAATTCTTAAATTCTTGATATAATCACTTCAGAAGCCGCTTGGCGACCTCTGCGACAGAATCAACTGCCGAGACGGTATAGAAATGAATATTATGTACCCCGTGGGCATAGAGTTCCTGGCATTGCGCCGTAGTCCACTCGATGCCCAGTAGCCGGGCGTCTTCGTCCGTCTTGCATTTCACGATCTCCCTGGCCAGCGGCTCGGGGATGTCGCAGTGGAACGTCTTCGGCACCACCGTCAGTTGAGAGAGTTTGGCCATCGGCTTGATGCCGGGGATGATGGGGATGGTGATACCCATTGCCCGTGCCTTCTCCACGAATGAGAAGTATTTCTCGTTGTCGTAGAACAACTGTGTGACGGCATACTGCGCCCCCAGATCCTGTTTCTCCTTCAGATACTGCATGTCCATCTCCAGGTTTGGCGCCTCCTCGTGCTTCTCGGGGTAGCAGGCCACACCGTAGTCGAACGCCCTGCCGGGGTTCTTGATGGGTGTGCCATCGGCGAAGAATCCCTCATTGAAGCGCTTCACCTGTCGGATCAGGTCAGTCGTGTGGGCATGACCGCCTGGTGTGGGCACGAACCGGCTGTCCTCCTTGGCCTTGTCGCCACGCAGCAGCAACAGGTCGTGGATGCCGAGAAACTGCAGGTCGAGCAGTTCATACTCGATGTCCTCCACCGTCGCACCGCTACAGATCACGTGGGGCTGAACGGGGATGTTATACCTTTGCTGGATGGCGGCTGCGATGGCGATGGTGCCGGGGCGCCTGCGCACCCTGATCCGCTCAAATCGCGGCTCGCTCAAGCCTCGTCCTCCCGCGCCCTCGTTCCCCAGCTCTTCCTTGATCTCGCGATACACAAACTCCGAGTGGTGGGTGGTGATATTGATATAGGCGGGGTCGAACACGCGCAGTTTGTCGATGTCGGCAAACAGTTTGTCCGTACCTGTCCCTTTCAGCGGTGGCAGCACCTCAAACGAGAACTGCCTGGCCGCCTTATCTTGATGAATCAATTCCGTTACGCTCATAATTGGGTGCAAAGTTACAAAAATTAAGAAAGAAATCAGAATAATGACCAGAAAAATGTAGCAGAAATTTGTTGTTTGGGCGATTTTTGCTACTTTTGCAGTCGAAATGAGTGTGAAGCAATTTCTGAAAGACTGGACGCTGCCAGTGGCGATTGCCGTTGGGACGGTGGTCTATCTCCTGTTCTACTGGGTGCCGCAGTTGGATGCCGCGGGCGAGGTGCTGGGCGAGGTGGTCGACACGGTGTTCCCGATGATGGTGTTCTGTACGCTGTTCTCTACGTTCTGCCGCATCGACTTCCACCAGATGCGGCCCCATCGCTGGCATGTAGGTGTCCTGGTGGCGCAGATGCTGCTCGTGGCCCTCAACGTGTGGATCATCTTTGGTGTGGAGGCCAGCGTGGAGCATAAGATCCTGTGGGAGAGCGTGCTCACCTGTATCATCGGCCCCACGGCTACTGCCGCCCCTGTGGTGACGGCGAAGATCGGTGGTAATATCAATACGATGACGGCCTTTGTGGTCATATCTTCTTTTGCGTCGGCCCTGATGATCCCAGCGGTGTTCCCCCTGCTGGAGCGTGGGGCGGGACTGAACTTCTGGACGGCCTTCGTCATCATTCTCGAGAAACTGGCGATGGTGCTGATTGCTCCGTTGCTGTTAGGGTGGTTCATGCAGCACTACGCCAAGCGGGCCTGCGCCTGGATTGTCTCCATCCCCGACCTGTCGTTCTACCTATGGGCGGCACAACTCAGTGTCACCTCAGGTGTCACCGTCCGCAATATCGTTCATAGCGACGCAGGCCTGCCTCTGTTGCTCACCATCGCCACCTTGAGCCTCGTGCTCTGTTTCGCCCTCTTCCTCCTCGGGCGTCGTATCGGCCGGCACCTTGGTGATGAGACGGACGCAGGGCAGGGCCTCTTTCAGAAGAATACGGCCCTCTCCATTTGGGTGGCCTATGCTTATCTGAATCCTGTCGCCTCTGTCGGAGCGGGCTGCTATGTGCTGTGGCAGAACATCGTCAACAGCATAGAACTCTGGGATTTCAGAAAAAAATCGAAGATTTCTTGATGATGAAATTAAACCTTTTAGGAGTCAATGCGTCTAAGGGGTAGTTATCTAACTTAATTAATCACTTTTAAATTACAACAAACAATGAAAAAATTAATGATGATGGTTGCCGCGCTGGCAGTTTCGTTCGCCATGCAGGCACAGACAAAGTTCCACGACGTTGAACTCAACGAGGCCAAGGGCGCCGTGAAGTGTATCAAGAGCAATCGTATGGGTCAGGACATCGTGATCAACTTCACCCAGGACGGTAAGATGTCGCAGGAAGGTATGAGCGACGCCAAGTACGACGCCGACGGCTACCTGCAGTCAGCCAAGATGACGATGATGGGCAACGAGATCGTGGTCACCTACAAGTGGGAGAACGGCCGTGTGGTGAGTCAGAAGATGAACGTGATGGGTAACGACATGGAGGTGAAGCGCACCTACAATGACGACGGCACGCCGAAGGCTGATGTCATCGACATGGGTGGAAATGCCATGGAGTCGCCTTATACCAACTATAAGTTCGACGATAAGGGCAACTGGATCAGCCGCTCTGGCGAGATGATGGGTCAGACCATGGAGCAGACCCGCACCATCGAGTACTACGAGTAATTTGAAATACATAGTTATAGTAATCAGCGAGACCAAATTTGATCCCGCTGATTTTTGTTACCGCCTTGGTGAACAACAAACTTAACTTCATGTAAGTTGTAAGTGACACGCTGGGGTCGGGCACCTCTGTGTCGTGGAGCCTCTCGTCCACGCCAGCCGCCGGTCTCTCCGTGTGCTCATGTCGTACGTCATTGGGCGGAATGCCTGGCGCGGTTGGTTCCGATGCCTTCCACTATATGGCGCAAGGCATCGGAACGGAGCATGGAAGGCATCATCACTTGAAATTTATCATTGTTGAATAGTTTTTCAATCTGTAAATATTATTTCTTGACCTTGTAGATGCGGAATGTCTTCGCGGGCAGGTCGTCGGTGATGAGTGTGGCGCCCTTGCCGGCATCGGCGGTGCAGGAGCCTGCGACGGGGATGATCATCTCCGGGCGGTCGAGGGTGTTCTCACCCACCATGTTGTCGCTGTGGAGGGTGATGGTCTGGACGTCGCGCTCACCCTTCATGCCCTGCAACTGGATGCTGACGGGCTGCTGGGCGTCGCTGGTGTTGACCACCTTGATGATGACCTCGCCCGTCGTGCTGTCGAAGACGCTGGAGGCGAAGAGGCCGTCCTGTCCGGGCTGTCCGGCTACGGGCTGCTTCTGCATGGTGAGCGACAGCACGTTGGTACCCTTGTTCATGGCGAAGAGTTGCTGAACGTAGTAACTGACGGACTTGAAGGAGCGGAGATTGTCGAACCAGATGGCATCGGGGCGCCACTGCCAGCCCTCGACGTGGGCGAAGAGGGGAGCGTAGGTGGCCATGTGGACGATGTCGGCATTGCGCTCGATACCCGTCATGTGGGCGGCCTCGTAGAGCGAGGTCTCGAAGTGGTTCCACTTCTTGCCGTCGCCGTGGCAGGCATATTCGCCGGCAAACACACGGGGACCCTTGCGGTCGTATGTGTCGTAACGCAGACCGTGGGAGAGGAACCACTGCTCATTGCGGTAGTAGTGCTCGTCGTAGAGGTCTACCTTCAACTGCTTCATGCGGGGCTGCAGCAGGTCGAAGTCCCATCCCTCGGAGTTGGGGCCTGTGGTGCCGATGAGTTTCAGCGTGGGGTACTTGGCGCGGAGGGCGGCGTTGAACTTCTTCAGGCGCTCTGTGAACACAGGGCCGAAGCCGCCGTGGGCCTCGTCGTAGTCCCACTGCTCGTTGCCCACGCCGAGGTACTTCAGGTTGAAGGGTTCGGGGTGGCCCATGTCTGCGCGCACCTTACCCCACTTCGAGTCAACGGGGCCGTTGGCAAACTCCACGAGGTCGAGGGCATCCTGGATGTAGTCATCGAGGTCGTCGAGGGGCACATGCACGCCCTTCTTCGTGGGGTCGGGGTTCTGGAACTGGCAGGAGAGTCCGCAGGAGATGACGGGCAGGGCCTCGCAGCCGAAGTCTTCGCAGAGTTGGAAGAACTCGAAGAAGCCGAGACCGTAACTCTGGAAGTAGTCGGGATAGAAGCGGTGGCCGAAGGTGTAGTGCCAGCGGTTCTCGTTCAGCGGACGGTTCTCAACGGGGCCTACGCTGTTCTTCCACTGGTAGCGGGTCTCGAGGTCTGTACCCTCTACGATGCAGCCTCCGGGGAATCGGAACACGCCAGGGTGCATGTCGGCGAGTGCCTGGGGATATGCTCCACGTCAGTCGTGGCCTTGTCGCCTGCGAGGAAGATGCGGAGGGCACCCTTCGGCTCCGTCTGAGGCGACGTGAGCGTGGCGGTGTACTTCTTCCACTCCTTGCCGCTGACCTCTACGTTGACGGTGGCGAAGCGCTGGTCCTCACCCATCGTGGCATTATCCACGAAACTCACCTCGAGGGTACTCTTGCCGCCTTCGGGGCAACGGGCCCAGAGGGAGAAGCGGTAGGTCTTGTCCTTCATGACGGCAATACCGAAGAAGCCTTCGTTCTCAAGACCCGTTCCACCTCGAAGTTACCGAAGGCGCGCCAGCCCATGAGGCGCTGGGGGAACTCGAACGAGCGGTTCTTCACCATCTCGGCATAGAGGCCGCCGTCGGCAGCGTAGTTGATATCCTCGAAGAAGATACCGTACATCGTTGGCTGTACGGGTGCCCCAAGTTTCTTGGTGTTCACGTCCATGACGTGTGTCTGTGCCGTCGCCGTGAGGCTGGCAGCAAGCAGAAGCAGAGTCGTTAGTTTTCTCATAATTTATTATAATAGTAGTAAGTGATCAGTCATATTGGGCACAAAATTAAATAAAAATAGCGACATTATGCAACAATCTATGATTTTTTAACGTATTCAGACCAAAAAGTTTGGTGGTTTCAGGGAAAAGCACTATATTTGCAGCAATTTCCTAAAACCCGAGCGTACGATGATCAACCATTGGCTCAGACTCCTGTTGTGTACTGTCGCTGTAGTGACGGGCTTATCTGTGTATGCTCAGACACCGCAGTGCAAGGATACGGTCGAGCACCGTCGCCTGCAGTCGGCGATGTGGGAGTCTGCCAAAGGTCAGGACGCTGACAGTGTGTATGAGGCTATCAGGACGTTTCAGAAACATGTTGACGCGGAGAAGGATTTCGAGGGTCATTACAGCGCGTGGATGTGTGGGGTGTCTTTTAATCTGGACAGGCTGAATATCTGCGATGCCTATCATGTCGCTGTCTTGCTGAAGGATGACCTGAAGAACGGGATGGGCGGAAAGGAAGAGCAATACATGGGCCCGATGCTGATGGGGCAGGTATATAATGTCTGCGGCAACGTGTCGGGCGCCATCACGGAAATGAAAGAGGCTATTACGCTCGTAAAAGGTACGCGCTATGAGGAGTCGATAGTGCTTTCGCTCTATCTGGCTTTGGCACACCTGACGCTGAACTCTGACCAGGCACAGTCGCTGGAATGGGTCGACGAGGGGATCAGGTCGCTGGACGGATACAAACAGTCGGCGGTCTACCCGCAGAAGTTGGCCGGGGCTTACGACTTCAAGTCTGTCATCTATTTCAAGAAGGGGGACTATGAGAAATCCCGCTATTGGTATGAGCAGTCTGAGGCGCTTCGCCAAGAGATACCAAGCGGATATTTGGGCAAATTCATGGAATACTCCGACATCTATCACCTGGCGCTCGACGGTCGGACAGAGGAGGCTTTGGAGGCTGCTGACGACATCAAGAGCATCAAGGACCGGTACCTGATGAAGTGCGACATCTATCATTATGCCGGAGAGATGGAGAAGGCTTTCTCGACGCAGCGACAGCTGTTGCTGAAGAATGACTCCATCAGGGGTAAGATGATGGCCGAGAACATCAGTCAGATGGAGCACGACCTGCAGATGATAAAGCACCAGCAGAAGATGGCGCGGCAGATGAACATCGCGTTGGCGGTCGCCATAGCGCTGGCTGTACTTGTCATTGTGCTGATGGGACTCAATATCTGGCTGCGTCGCCGCTCGAGGAAAAGACTGCTTGAGAAGAACGAGGAACTGCGGGAGGCCAACCGCAGGGTGAAGGCGGCAGACCGGATGAAGTCGGTCTTCATCCGGAACGTGAGCCACGAGATCCGGACACCGCTGAACATCATCAACGGCTTTACGCAGGTGCTCACCAACGGGGAGCATACCTTCAACACTGATGAGCGGCGCCAGATTGCTGATACCGTAGGCACGAGTACGAGACAGATTACCTCGCTGGTGAACAAGATGCTCGCCCTGGCTAATCAGGATAAGCAAGACATGTTGAAGAATGTGGAAGAGACAGACGCCCTCGGCATCTGCAAGAAAGCCCTCCGGGCCATGCCGCCCGTGGATTCTGAAAAGATAAAGGTGTCGTTCGACGACCAGACGCACGGTAAAGGTACCGTGTTATGCACCAATAGCGACTGTTTGTTGCAGATGCTGGTTAATCTTCTGGAGAACTCGGTGAAGTTTACAGAGAAAGGAGATATCAGACTGACGCTGCGTAACGACGGACAGACGATGTGGTTCACCGTTGAGGACACGGGCTGCGGCATCCCCGAGGACAAGGTCGGCTCCATCTTCGAGCGTTTCGTGAAAGTAGATGAGTTTAAACAGGGGCTTGGCCTCGGACTGGCTTACTGTTATGAGACGGCAGAGTGTCTGGGCGGAAGCCTCCGACTGGACCATACGTCGGAAGCAGGCACGAGTTTCACTCTCGGACTGCCGCTGAAGGTGTAATGAAGAGTGATGAATCAAAAAGAATGAACAATAAATATTCAATTAAATAATCAGTAAATCGTAAATCATTATGGTTAATCAATCAGAACAAGGTAGCAAAGCCTACCTCATTTCAATTGTGATGGTCGCCGTCTTGGGTGGTCTGTTGTTTGGTTACGACACCGCCGTCATCTCGGGCGCTGAGAAGGGATTGCAGGCTTTCTTCATGGAGGCCAAGGACTTTACCTACACCGACGGCTGGCATGGGTTCACCTCGGCATCGGCACTCATCGGCTGTATCATCGGCTCGGCCATCTCCGGACTGCTGGCCACAAACCTCGGACGTAAGAAGTCGCTCATCATCGCCGGATTGTTGTTCTTTATCTCAGCCCTCGGATCGATGGATCCCGAATTCATGTTCTTCGAGTATGGCACTCCGACTTATTCACTTCTCATCATGTTCAACTTCTATCGTGTGATCGGTGGTATCGGCGTGGGTCTGGCTTCAGCCATCTGCCCGATGTATATTGGTGAGGTGGCGCCCTCTAATATCCGAGGCATGCTCGTGTCGTGGAACCAGTTCGCCATTATCTTCGGTCAGTTGGTGGTCTACTTTGTGAACTTCTTCATCCTGGGCGACCATATCCAGCCGCTCGTGGAGGAGATGGGTAAGGGCCTGGCTGCCATCAATCCCGCAGCCCAGTGGACGGTGACCACAGGCTGGCGCTACATGTTCGGTTCGGAGGCTGTGCCTGCAGGACTCTTCGCTCTGCTCATCTGCTTTGTGCCTGAGACCCCGCGTTATCTCGTTTCTATCGGCCAGGACAAGAAGGCCGAGGGCATCCTTGCCAAGATCAATGGTACGCTGAAGGCTCAGCAGATCCTGCAGGATATCAAGGACACGATGGTCGTGAAGACAGAGAAACTGATGACCTATGGTGCGATGTGTATCTTCATCGGCATCATGCTCTCTGTGTTCCAGCAGGCTGTGGGTATCAACGCCGTGCTCTACTATGCACCGCGTATCTTCGGTGATATGGGTATGGATGACCCGATGATGCTGACGGTCTTCATGGGTATCATCAACATTTCGTTCACGCTGGTGGCTGTGTTCACCGTCGAGAAGTGGGGACGCAAGCCTCTGCTCATCAGCGGTTCGCTGGGTATGGCACTCGGTGCCTTCGGCGTGGCTGTGACTTTCGGCAATGACAGCCTTGCACTTGTGACGGCTGCCTCGCTGCTCATCTACTCGGCCTCGTTCATGTTCTCGTGGGGACCCATCACCTGGGTGCTCATCGCAGAGGTCTTCCCCAACACCATCCGTGGTGCTGCCGTCGCTATCGCTGTGGCATTCCAGTGGATCTCGAACTTCATCGTCTCTTCGTCGTTCGTGCCCATGTTCAACATGCATCTGACGGAGGGTGATGACTTCGGTCACTGGTTCACCTATGGCCTCTATGGCATCATCTGTGTGGTGGCTGCCTTGTTCGTGTGGCGCCTCGTACCTGAGACCAAGGGCAAGACGCTCGAGGATATGAGCAAGATGTGGAAAGACAGAATGAAAAAGTGAACTCAAATCTCAAATCTCAAATCTCAAAGAAAGTAGAAGTATGAAAAAGATTTTAATTGCAGAAGACAACGACAGCAACTACATCCTGATGACGTATATCCTCAAGAAGTACTATCAGTTTGAGCGTGCAAAGAATGGCCAGGAGGCTGTGGAGATGGCTGAAAAGGGTGAGTATGATATTGTTCTGATGGATATCAAGATGCCTGTTATGGACGGCTTGGAGGCCACGAAAGCCATCAAGGAATCATTACCAGATCTGCCTATTATCGCATTGACGGCCAATGCCTTCGACAGCGATCGTCAGTTGGCTATGGAGGCAGGATGCAATGATTTCCTGTCGAAACCTGTGAGTAGCGAACTCTGTCTGAAGACGATTAAGAAGTTTGTGGGAGAGTAGAGCCTCAGGCCAACTCTAGTTCAAAGTCCTGCCATAGTTTCTCTACGGCAGGATTTTCTTTACAAAGCGCTTCGAACTGTTCGCGACGGGTGAGCAGTCTGACGCGTTCTGTCTGTTCGGCCACTTTGATCTCGAGGGTGATGCCTGTGTTGTGGAGATTGGTGATAAGTGTCTTCACGATACGTCCTTTGAACTCCTCCATCTGTTGCTGGATGAGCGTATTGTCGACAGTCACCTGTAACTGGGGAAACTCCGTGATGACGGGGTTCATGTTTTTCATTCGGGTGGCGATGCCGCTGAACTCCTGCGGCATGCGGTTACACATCGACATCCATTGCAGTTCGAGGTCTTCCTGTGTGAAGGTGGCATCAGTCTGCTCTGCCCTGATGGTAGAATCCGTACCAGGGAGGATGTTCATCTTCGAGTTCTTGTTCTTTTGGAGGAGTGAACCCCACGAGAAACCGATGTTGCCCAGTTTCATCGTTGGGGCGGTGGTAGCCTGGCTAGTCTGACTAGTCTTGATAGTTTGGCTAGTATGACTAGTCTCTGTAGATGCAACAGTCTTAGCCTGGGCTACCTGCGGGGCCACTTTCTTGGGCTGAGACTGCTGTATCAGTTGCTTAAACAGGGATTTTAATCTCTTAGGGCGTCGCCCCGCGCTGGCATCATCGTCGGGCTGCGTGATCTGGGCGACTTCTATCAGCGTCAGTTCCACCAGCAGGCGCTTGTTCGACGACTGGCGGTAGTTGATGTCGCACTGGTTCATCAGCCTCAGGGCCTGATAGAGGAAACGGGTATCGCACTTCTTCGCCTGTTCGGCATAGCGCTGGCGCTGCTGGTCGCTCACCTCGAGCAGGGGCAGCGTCTGAGGATCCTTCGCCATCATCACGTTGCGGACGTGCTTGGCCAGACCCTGGATGAGCAGTCCGCCGTCGAAACCCTTGTTGATGATGTTGTTCAACAGCACCATGATGTCGCTCACCTTATTATTAATAGAGAGGTCGACGATCTGGAAGTAGTTCTCGGAGTCGAGCACGTTCAGGTCTTCGATTACTTTCTCGTAGGTGATGTTTCCCTGGCAGAACGATGCTGCCTGATCGAAGATCGAGAGGGCGTCGCGCATACCGCCGTCAGCCTTCTCGGCGATGACGGCGAGAGCCTGTTCCTCGTAGGTGATGCCTTCCTGCTCTGCCACGTGTTTCAGATGATCGACGGTGTTGCGGATGGTCATCCGCTCGAAGTCGTAAATTTGGCATCGACTAAGGATGGTGGGCAGGATTTTGTGCTTCTCTGTGGTGGCGAGGATGAAGATGACGTGTGCGGGCGGCTCCTCGAGTGTCTTGAGGAAGGCATTGAAGGCGGCCGTCGAGAGCATGTGTACCTCGTCGATGATGAACACTTTGTAACGTCCTAACTGCGGCGGGATGCGCGTCTGCTCCATCAGCGTCTTGATGTGCTCCACGGAGTTGTTCGAGGCCGCGTCGAGTTCGAAAATGTTGAGTGAGCGCTGCTCATTGAACGACTGGCATGACTCGCACTCATTGCAGGCCTCTCCCTCTTCTGTAGGGTTCTGGCAGTTGATGGCCTTGGCGAAGATACGGGCACAGGTGGTCTTTCCGACGCCACGGGGACCGCAGAAGAGATAGGCGTGAGCAAGTTTGCCGCTCTTCACCGCGTTCTTCAGCGTCGTGGTCAGCGCCTCCTGTCCCACGACGGTGTCGAAGGTCATCGGGCGGTATTTCCTGGCTGAAACGATGTATTCCATATTCGTTATTGATAAATTGTGGTGCAAAGGTACATAAAAAAGTGAAAAGGTGGATAGGTGCAAAGGTGAAAAGTGAGGGCGATATGCGTTAATAATATTAAAAATGTGATAGCGGTCGCATTTTTTTCACCTTTTCACTTTTTCACCTTTTCACTTTTTATTAATTTTGCAACCGAATAGCAGAAATATGAAGGTAATTGATAGTATCAAGAAGTACACGCTCCGCATCTGGAGGTCGCAGGCACTGAAGTATGTGGTGGTCTGTGCGGCAGGTGTGCTTATCGTGGGATTCCTCGACGAGAACAGTCTTTGGAATCACTTGAAGAACCGTGAGCGTATCGCCGAACTGATGGAGGAGAAGGCCCGTTATAATGAGGTCTTCGAGCGAGACAAAGCCCAGATCCGCAATCTCGAACGCAATCCGAAGGCGATGGAGAAAATCGCCCGTGAACGATATTTCATGAAGGCTGACGACGAGGATATCTTCGTGCTGAGCGACGATGAGCGCGCC
Source organism: uncultured Prevotella sp. (assembly GCA_900319715.1). Lineage (GTDB taxonomy): Bacteria > Bacteroidota > Bacteroidia > Bacteroidales > Bacteroidaceae > Prevotella. The sequence continues at coordinate 22,398 of ONPM01000032.1, read as the reverse complement.
CCGAAATCCGTAGTAAGCGATGCGACGGCTCAATAATACACAGAACATGATCTTCCTGCTGGGAGCCCTGCTGATGGTGGTGGGGGCAGGAGCCAGTGTGCTGGCCTGGAAGCCGGCTCCCTATGTCTTCGCCATAGGTGCCCTCGGCTTCACGTCGATGCAGTTCCTGCAGCGCTATGAAGGTTCGAACTTCGTCATCCGCCGTCTGCGCCGTATGATGCTCCTCAGCGACTTCCTCTTCCTGCTCTCCGCCCTGCTGATGTTCGCCAGCATGGGAAATGTGTTCGGACTGAGCCATATAGACTATATTACCTATATATATAATAAGTGGGTGCTGACGCTGCTCATTGCGGCAGTCCTGCAACTCTATTCCACGCACAGAATTGACCATGAGTTGGCCAAAGAGGCTGACTCTTCTTCAAAAAAACTATAAAAGTTTGCGCATTTGTTTTAAAATGCGCAAATTTATTTTTCTACCTCCATATATCTTTGTACTTTTGCGCCACGTAACGCATGAATTTATGAACAAGATCATATATATATTTGTCGTCATGGCCGTGCTGACGTCCTGTGCCGAGTCTTATTCGATACAGGGGACGTCGTCCGTTTCATCGCTCGACGGTAGCAAACTCTACCTGAAGACGGTGAAGGATCAGGAGTTGAAGAACATGGACTCCTGCGACGTGGTGCATGGCAAGTTCCGCTTTACGGGTCTGCTCGACACCGTCCGTCTGGCCACGCTGTATATGGACGAACAGTCGCTCGCCATGCCTGTCGTGGTGGAGAGCGGCGAGATCGAGATCCATATTGACAACACGGGTCGCAATGTGACAGGTTCACCTCTGAATGAGAAACTCTACCAGTTCATCAACCGTCATGACCAGATAGGCAACGAGTTGAACGAACTCTCCCACAAACAGAGTCAGATGTTGCTCGAAGGCATAGACGAGGATGTCATCAACCGTCAACTCTCCGCTGAGGCAGCCCGTCTGGCCCAGCAGGAGGACTCGCTGGTGACGAACTTCATCGTCGAGAATTTCGACAATGTGCTGGGGCCAGGTGTCTTCATGATGATGACCAGCGGATATCCTTATCCTGTGCTCACCCCTCAGATAGAGGATATCATGAGCAAGGCCACGAAGAAGTTCAAGGATGACCCTTACGTGAAGGAGTACTATCGTACGGCCAATGAGATTCAGGCCCGTCAGAACGGTCTCGTAGATGACGATGCGCCAGCACAGACAGCCCAGCAGCCCGTGGCTCCACAGGCAGAACCCGACTCGTTGCAACTGCCGTCACTCAGCCTTCCGCAGAAATGACGACGTTGGTCACAGGAGGAACGATTGTCAATGAAGGCAGGACATTCAATGGTTCGCTGGTCATTGAAGATGAGAAGATTGCACATATTATAGAAGGAAGCCCTACGCCCGAAGCGTCGTATGATGAAGTCATCGACGCTTCGGGTTGTTTTGTGCTGCCAGGTATCATCGACGATCATGTGCATTTCCGTGAACCTGGTCTGACGGAGGAGGCTGACATTGACACAGAGAGTCGTGCGGCTGCCGCTGGGGGCGTGACCACGTATTTCGACATGCCCAACACGGTGCCGCAGACCACGACCCTCGAAGCACTCGAAGGGAAGTTCGCCCTTGCAGCCAAGAAGAGTCATGTGAACTACAGTTTCTTCTTTGGGGCCACGAACGATAATGCAGTCCTTTTCCCACAACTCGATCCTCATCGCATCCCTGGCATCAAACTCTTCATGGGCTCTTCGACAGGCAATATGCTCGTAGACCGTCGTGAGGCTCTGGAACGGATTTTCTCCACAGCGTCGCTGCCTATCATGGCCCACTGCGAGGATACGGACATCATCAACCGCAACATGGCGGAGGCGAAGGCGAAGTATGGCGACGACCCGAAGGTGACGCACCACTCAGAGATCCGTAGTGAGGAGGCCTGCTATGAGAGCACCCGCCTCGCCGTCGAACTCGCCACGAAGCATCATGCCCGTCTCCACATCGCCCATCTTACCACAGCCAGGGAGTTGGACTTGATACCCCCCAGTCCTATCTCTCACCTCTCGCCTCTCACCCCCCACCTCTTTATTACCGCTGAGGCCACCGTTTCCCATCTCTACTTCTCCGATCGCGACTATCCGATGCTGGGCACGCGCATCAAGTGTAATCCAGCCATCAAGACGGAGTATGACCGTGATACCCTGCGGGAGGCGCTCAACGATGGGCGTATCAGCGTCATCGGGACGGACCATGCTCCCCATCTGCTCTCACAGAAGGAGGGTGGCTGTGCCCGTGCTGCCAGTGGTATGCCGATGATCCAGTTCTCGCTCGTCACGATGCTCGAACTTGTGGATCAGGGTGTACTGTCGCTCGAGCGTCTTGTCGAACTGATGTGTCATAACCCGGCCCGTCTTTTCGAGGTGCGCCAGCGTGGCTTTCTCCGTGAGGGTTATCAGGCTGATATCGTGATGGTACGTCCCAACACGGGCTGGACGGTGACACACGACCTCATCCAGAGCCGTTGTGGCTGGAGCCCGATGGAAGGTCACATGTATCTTTGGCGCGTCGAACGAACTCTCTGCAATGGTCATACCATCTATGAAGAGGGTAGGGTAGACACCTCCTACATTGGCCAACCCGTCGCCTTCAGATAGTATACCTCTTTCCTATTTCCGCTTCCCTCTTTCAACATGAAACTCGTCTACGATATCTCTGAGTTGATACCCTATATCAACTGGCCCTATTTCTTCTTTGCCTGGCAGGTGAAGGAACCATCAGAGCGTGACCGCTTGCAACAGGAAGCCTGCGCCTTTCTGCAGCAGTTGGAGGGGAAATACCATGCCTATGGGTTATTTGAACTCTTCGATGCCTATAGTGATGGGGATGATATCGTTGTGCTTAGAGGTGAGTGGAGAGAGGTAAGAGGTGAGGGAATACCTCAAACGCAGAAAGTCCCTTGTCTGCGTCAGCAGCAGGGCAATCCTCCCTATCTCTGCCTCGCCGACTTTATCTCTCCTCTTGAGAAAACTGTCGCATCTGCCCCCCAAGACATATCTCTTGCCTCTCACCTCTCACCTCTTACCTCTAAAATGGCCCTTTTCGCCTCTTCCGCTTCCCTCGGCCTCGAAACCGACTTTGACTCAGACCCCTACAAAAAAATGATGGCGCAACTCCTTGCAGACCGTCTCGCAGAGGCTGCTGCAGAACGTATGCACGAACAAGTCCGTAAGGAATACTGGGGATATGCAAAGGATGAAAACCTTTCCATCCCTGATATGCTCGTCGAAAAGTTCCAGGGCATCCGTCCCGCTGTGGGCTATCCCTCACTGCCAGACACGAGTCTGAACTTCGTTCTCGACAATCTCATAGATATGAAACAAATCGGTATCCGTCTCACCGAGAGTGGTGCCATGAAGCCCCACGCGAGTGTATCGGGTCTGATGCTTGCCCATCCCGAGGCCCGTTATTTCTCCATTGGAAAGATCGGCGAAGACCAACTCCGCGACTACGCACATCGTCGCGGCATCCCCCTAGAACTCTGCCGCAAGTTTCTTGCTGCCAACCTCTAATGAGAGTTGACAGGGTTTACACCTTATAATGTGTTACTTCTATTTCCCGCTTCGGAGGGTGAGGACGACGATCTCGCCAGTGGCACCAAAGCGGAAGGGAATGAGACCACCAAGACCTGCAGTGACAAAGAGGGATTGTTCTCCTTCAGTGTACCAGTCGTTGAACTCCCTGCCTAAGAGTGACATCGGACTCCAGCCAAAGATGGCAAACTGCATTCTGTGGGTATGGCCGCTGAGGGTGAGTTGGGTGCGGCCGTCAGGAATAATCTTACGTTTCCAGGAAGAGGGGTCGTGCTCGAGCATGATGACGAAAGGGCGATGGTCAGAGCGCTTGTTCAGACCACTCCTGTCTCCTCTTGACTCAGGAGGGGAAGAAGGTACACCTTTCAGTGTTTTCTTGATGTCGCCGTTCTGTGGGAATTTAATGCCGTCGCCATCATTCTCCATGCCTGCAATGACGATGCTTGACTTCTCACGATTGATGTAGCGATGCTCATTCATCAGAAGTGTCCACCCCATCTGTCGCTCCAGACTCATGGTCTCACGGCAATTTGCCACCTTTCTGGCTGTGTTGCCACAGATATAGTCGCCATAGTCGTGGTTGCCGAGCACGGAGAAGACTCCATCCTTGGCTTTCAATGAACTCAGCACGTCCATGTGACGGTACAGATCCTTTGGCTCAGTGTTCTGAATATCGCCCGTAAAGACAATCAAGTCAGGGCGCTGGGCGTTGATACTGTCGATGGCCCGTTTCAGAACGTATTCATTGCGATCTGTATAGGAACCCACATGGGCATCGGAGAACAGTACAATCTGATATCCGTCGAAGGCTTTGGGTAGGTCGCCTGAGACAAAGGTCTGACGATTCACTTCCAATTTGTTGAAACCCGCAAAGGACCCGTAGAATAGAATGTACCAGATGATGGGCACACAGAGAATTCCCACCAGATTGCCATAATTCTTGCGTCTCTTAAACAATTTACAGAACCCCAGTCCTATGATGGAACAGAGCATGAACACAGCCTTAGGAACTGCGATTGTCCCAAGCAGCAGGAGATATATCCATAATACATTGGGATTATCAGGGATGAAGTTCTTCTCGTATGCCAGTTTGATGGTGTATGCCACTAGTATGATGGATGGGATCCAGCGCAATAACCGTTGGCCCCCCCGGAACTTATGACGCCAGTAGTGCAGGTCGAAATACAGGTCAGGAATAAGTATCAGCAGCAAAAACAAATATGGAGCCCTTGCAATCATATCAATCGTAAATCTCAGTCAGTAATCCTTCTATTGGTCTGGGTTCTCGATATATCCTTGATACTTCTCGGCCAGACCGCCCATGATTGTATCATACGCTTTTTGACGACTATTCTCCACGTTCTCAGGTCCTTTGCCTATGGGATGGATAGGTTCGTGGATGGTCAGACGGAGCGGGTGCCAGTTGATGAGGTTGATGAACCCTCTGGTACGAGGCAGGATGTCGAAAGAACCGTTGATGGTGAGTGGAACCACAGACAACTGGAGTTCGTCTGCCAAAGCGAAGGCACCCTTCCGGAATACCCCCATGTGTCCAGTAAATGTACGGGCTCCCTCAGGGAACACCGTCACACTGTAACCCTCTTGCAGAATCTCACGGGCGGTGTCGTAGGTCTTCTTGATTTTCTTTGGACCGCTCTTGTCGACGAATATCTGATGCGACTTGCGGCAGGCATAGCCGATGAAGGGGATTCTCCCTAACTGATGTTTCATCATCCACTTGAAGTTACGCCCCAGATGGCCATAAATCAGGAAGATGTCAAAGATGCCTTGATGATTGGCTACGAACACGTAACTGCGCCCTTTCTCCAGATGTTCGCGCCCTTCGACCTTTACAGGAATTAGTAGCACCCAGAGGATAACCTTTGCCCACCATCGTCCAGGATAGTAGCCCCAGTAGTGGCCGTTGCCGATGGTCGTGCCGATGCCCACCTCAATAGCAGTGATGATTGTCATAATCACAACCACAGGAACTCCCACGAAAATTTGGTATAGTCTGTATAACAGTGTAATCATCTGTAATATAGTAAACCGTAAACTAAACAGGTTTCGGATAACTGCGTGTCCACCCGTCCCACCGGAGTTTCATCACGCCGAAGAACGCCTCGCCAAAGATGCCACCAGACATCTTGCTCACACCTTCCTTGCGATTCACGAAGATTACACTCACCTCTTTGATCTTAAAGCCGATTTTATGGGCTGTATATTTCATCTCTATCTGGAAGGCGTAACCCTTGAAACGGATCTTATTCAGTTCGATGGTCTGCAGAACGCGACGTTTGTAACATACGAAGCCTGCCGTCGTATCGTGTACCTTAAAGCCAGTGACGAGTCTCACATACTTCGATGCGAAATAACTCATCAGTACACGCCCTACAGGCCAGTCGACGACATTTACGCCACTTACATATCGGCTTCCGACAGCCACATCGTATCCCTCGTCGTGACAGGCGGCATACAGTCTGGGCAGGTCCTTGGGGTCGTGACTGAAGTCGGCATCCATCTCGAAGACGTATTCATAGTCATGTTCCAATGCCCACTTGAAGCCTGTGATATAGGCCGTACCTAATCCTAACTTCCCGCTGCGCTCGATAATGTTCAGACGGTCGCCGAACTCCATCGCCATCATACCTCTGACGATGGCTGCCGTTCCGTCTGGGGAGCCGTCATCGATGACGAGAATGTGGAAACACTTGTCCAAGTCAAATATCGCACGGACAATCTTCTCGATATTCTCCTTCTCGTTGTACGTAGGAATGATGACAATACTATCGCTTTGGTGCATCGTTCTGTGATTTGATGGTGCAAAGTTAATAAAAAGTGAAAAGGTGGAAAAGTGAAAAAGTGAAAAAAGACGTCCTCATTATCGCATTTTTAGTATTATTAACGCATGCTGCTGCAAATTTTCACCTTTTCACTTTTTCACCTTTTCATTATTTTATGTACCTTTGCATCCGATTCGCGATGAAGATACAGGAGTTAGAGCAGCAATATGCCCGTCTGCCGCAGTTGAAGGCACTTTCCAGTGAACTAGGGAAATCGTCAGGTAAAACGATTTTCCTCGAGGGTTTGTTGGCCTCGTCGGCACCGATGCTATTCGCCAGTCTCTCTGCGAAGTGTCCACGTCGTATGCTCTTTGTCCTTCAGGATGCTGAGGAGGCAGGCTATTTCTACCACGACCTCACCCAACTGATGGGTACCAGTGATGTACTCTTCTTCCCCTCCAGTTATCGCCGTGCCGTGAAGTACGCTCAGCGCGACCCAGCCTCAGAGATTCTGAGGATGGAGGTGCTTAGTAGAATAATAAGGAAAGCACTTTCCACTTTGTACGTTGTTTCCTATCCTGAGGCCCTTGCCGAACTAGTCGTCTCCAAGAAAAACCTTGATGCTCGTACGCTGGTGCTGGAGAAAGACCAGACTATCGCTGTCGCCGACATTGAGAAGACCCTCCATGAGTTCGGCTTTCATGAAGTAGACTATGTCTACGAGCCAGGTCAGTTCGCCTTGCGTGGATCCATCCTCGATGTCTATTCCTTCAGTTGCGAATACCCTTATCGAGTAGACTTCTTTGGCGACGATATCGACTCTATCCGCACTTTCGAGGTGGAGGACCAGTTGTCTAGGGAACAGTGCGATCATATTGAGATTGTGCCCGAACTCACCTTGACGGCAGAGGATAAAGTGCCCTTCCTCTCGTTTGTACCCAATGACACGCTTCTTGTGACGAAGGATTTCCTCTATGTCCGTGATGCTATCGACCGTACCTATCAGGAAGGCTTCTCGGCCCAAGCCAAGCAAGAACAACTTGAGACGGCCACGGAGATGGAACAGCAGGAGATTGAACGCCAACTGCGTCGTGAACTTCAACTCACTACAGGTGCCAGGTTCATGTCCGATGCTCTTAACTTCCGTCGCATCGAGTTCGGACACCGTCCATCCACTACGGCCTCACCAGTCGTCCAATTCACATGCTCCGTCTCTCTCCAGCCCCTTTTCCACAAGAACTTTGATCTGCTGCAACAGACCTTTTCCGACTACCGTGAAAAAGGCTATAGGGTCTATGTCTGTGCCGACAGCCAGAAGCAGAATGAGCGTCTGAAGGAAATCTGTGGCACCGATGTCTTCACACCCATCGACAAGACACTGCACGAGGGTTTCATCGATCACGACCTCCGTATCTGTGTCTTCACTGACCATCAGATTTTCGACCGATTCCACAAATACAACCTTAAGAGCGACAAGGCCCGTAGTGGCAAGATGGCCCTGACGCTGAAGGAGATACAGCAGTTTGAAATTGGCGATTTCGTGGTGCATGTCGATCATGGTGTGGGCAAATTCGGCGGATTGGTCAGAATGCCGATTGCTCAGAAAGCCCAGAGTTCTCCGGATACTCCGAGTTATCAGGAGATGATCAAAATCATCTACCAGAATGGCGACAGCATCTATGTCTCCATCCATTCGCTCTATAAGGTGTCGAAATATAAATCGCAGGACAATGGCAATCCGCCTCGCCTCTCCACCCTCGGCACAGGCCAATGGGAGAAGTTGAAGGAGCGCACGAAGAAACATATCAAAGACATTGCCCGCGATCTGATCAAACTTTATGCCAAGCGTCGTCGAGAGAAGGGATTCGCCTTCAGCGCCGACAGTTATATGCAGCATGAACTGGAGGCCAGTTTCCTTTATGAGGATACTCCAGACCAGTTGAAGGCGACGCAGGATGTGAAGGCTGATATGGAGCGGGATCGTCCGATGGACCGCCTTGTCTGTGGTGATGTGGGCTTCGGTAAGACGGAGGTTGCCGTGCGTGCCGCCTTCAAGGCTGCTGTCGATGGCAAGCAGGTGGCTGTGCTCGTGCCGACGACGGTACTCGCTTACCAGCACTATCGCACTTTCTCGTCAAGACTGAAGGATATGCCAGTACGGGTGGATTATCTGACACGTGCCAAAACAGGCAAACAGACGACGGCCCTGCTGAACGACCTGGCTGAAGGTAAGGTAGATATTATAATAGGTACGCACAAACTCATTGGCAAGACGGTGAAGTTCAAGGATCTTGGCCTTCTCATTATCGACGAGGAACAGAAGTTCGGCGTCTCTACCAAGGAGAAACTCCGTCAGATGAAGGCCAATGTCGATACCCTGACAATGTCGGCTACACCCATTCCGCGTACCCTCCAGTTCTCGCTTGTCGGAGCCCGTGACCTCAGTGTCATTCAGACGCCGCCGCCCAACCGTTATCCCATCCAGACGGAGATACACACCTTCGGCGCAGAGATCATCGTCGATGCTATCAACTTCGAGATGTCGCGCAACGGACAGGTATATTTCGTCAACAACCGCATCAGCGACCTCACCCATATCGCAGAGATGATTCATAATCATATACCGGATGCCCGTGTTGCCATCGGGCATGGACAGATGAAGCCTGAAGAACTGGAGAAGATCGTGCTCGATTTCTCTAACTACGACTATGATGTGCTACTCTCCACCACCATCGTTGAGAACGGTATTGATATTCCCAATGCCAACACCATTATCATCAACGGTGCCCACAACTTCGGACTCTCCGACCTACATCAGATGCGCGGTCGCGTCGGACGTGGCAACCGTAAGGCCTTTTGCTACCTCTTGGCACCGCCGTTAGCCGCCTTGAACCCTGAGTCGCGTAGACGACTCGAAGCCTTGGAGAACTTCTCCGACCTGGGCTCTGGCATCAATATCGCCATGCAGGACCTCGACATCCGTGGTGCGGGCAATCTGCTTGGAGCCGAACAGTCTGGCTTCATCTCCGATCTCGGCTACGAAACCTATCAGAAAATACTCAACCAGGCGATGGCTGAACTAAGGAATGAAGAGCCGGAATTTTCCAAAGTCGAAAAGTCTGGAAAGTCGAAGGCGACAGCCAATAATGTTCCGCTCGGCCGAAGGACGCTTGCTACCATCGGGACGCAAGAATGTTCAATGTTCAATGTTCAATGGGTTGACGACTGTACCTTGGAGTCTGATATCGAGATGTATTTCCCTGACACTTATGTTCCTAGTGACTCTGAGCGTATGCTGCTCTATCGTGAACTTGATAATTTGGCTGGCAGCAGCAACTTGGAAAGCGCCCTTGATGCCTATCGCAAACGCCTGACAGATCGTTTCGGTTCTATTCCCGATGTGGCAGAGGAACTGATCCGAGTCGTGCCGCTCAGAGTCTGTGGCAAGACGCTTGGCATCGAGAAGATCCTCCTCAAACAGTCTAAGATGCATCTCTATTTCGTCACCAATCCCGATAGCCCATATTTCCAAAGCGAGGCCTTTGGAAGAATTCTCGACTATGTGGGCCATCATCCCAAGCGCTGTAACTTCCACGAGACTGCAGGCAAGCGCTCTGTGATTATTGCTGAAGTTCCCTCTGTGAATGACGCGCTGACAATCTGTCGCGAAATCATGTCAAACTGACATTATATTCCCTTCTGCTTTTCTATTTCCTCCTTCCTCAAATACTTTGGCATCCTATTTGCCCAATGCATGGTGAGAGCCGAAAGGTAATCGCGAAAATAGTCAACATGTATAACTTTTAAAAATAGAATTAGGAGGTAAAGATTATGATGCCAGTAATGAGAAGTAACAGTTGGATTCCCAGTGTGTTCAATGACTTGTTTGACACTGAGTTCTTACCGAAGGTAAATGCGACAGCACCAGCCATCAATGTGAAAGAAAGCGACAAGGCCTACACTGTAGAGTTAGCCGCACCGGGCATGAAAAAGGAGGATTTCAATGTTCACATCAACGATGAGGGTAATCTGGTTGTCAAGATGGAGAGCAAGAATGAAAAGAAGGAGGAGGACAAGACCACCCGCTATCTGCGCCGCGAGTTCTCGTACTCGAAGTTCGAGCAGACACTGATTCTTCCAGACGATGTAAAGCGTGACGCTATCTCTGCCAAGGTTGAGAACGGTGTGTTGACCGTGGAACTCCCCAAAATCGTAGAGGAGAAGGTCAAAGTTTCACGCCAAATCGACATCGCATAAAGCGATATCAGTTGATTGAACATACAAAACAAAGGGGTTCGCAGCATCTGCGAGCCTCCTTTTTTTGTGATTATGCGTTAATGTTTTATAAATAATGGTGGGGGATGGTATACTTTTGGGTATCTTGAGCGTATATATAAATAGGTATAGTAACTAATAATTATCAATTAATAAGATTGTTTATGGAAAGATTGCTCACAGCGCTCCTCGTGGCGTTTGTCATGGGAGGACAGACCGTGTCGGCACAGCCTGCACAAGGAGATCAGGACGCAACGGGCTTGTATAGCCTGCAGTGCGGACACGTGAAGATGGAGATCAATGCCGCCAAAGGCGGAAAAATCCTGTCGTTGAAGTATGATGATCGTGAGATGCTCTCGCAGTTGAGATGGCCAGAGGCCTTCGGCAGCACGTTCTGGACTAGTCCGCAGAAAGAGTGGAACTGGCCGCCGGTGAAGGAGTTTGACAAGAACCCCTATACGGTGACGCAGGACGGTGGGACACTCAAGATGACGAGTGAGGTGTCGGAGCGGTTGAAGTGCAGGGTAGGGAAGACGTTCACCACGGATGAGAAGGACGGGCACCCTGGGAGATTACACGCGTGGAGAACGAGGGAGGCGTAATCTTCTTCGATGCTCCCGTGGACGGTATATGGCCTGCGGGTCTGATGGACTTTAAGACACAGTACGGGCTGGCGTGGTATCAGACGGACGAGCGGAACGAAAACCGTAAGGTGAATGCCGACGGCAAAGGCTGGCTGGCGTATTGCTCCCGTGGCCTGCTGCTGGTGAAGCGTTTCGACGACCTGACGCCTGAGCAGCCGGCTCCCGACGAGGCAGAGGTGCAGGTGTACGTGAACCGTGGCAAGGCACATATCGAGTTGGAGAGTCAGGGGGCGTATCAGCTGTTGCAGCCGAAGGAGTCGCTGAGCTGGACGGTACGCTGGTATCTGATGCCCTATGAGGGTGAGGCGGTGCCGTCGGAGGCTCTGGCCAAGCGGGTGAGGGACATCGTGGGCCCTAAGCCGTGCCTGGTGCCAGTGGTGAGCACGGTGTCAGGAGACGTGAGCGGTATCATGCAGGAAGGGTCGATGGCGTATCTCGGCATCCCATATGCGAAGGTGGAACGGTGTATGCCGCCGCTGCCTGTGGACAAGTGGGAGGGCGTGAGAGCCTGTGACCACTGGGGACCGCAGGTGATGCAGCAGACATGGGGCCGGGAGCTGAGCGAGGACGAGATGTCGGAGAAGAACTCGTGTGTGCTGAACGTGTGGACCACCGACCTGAAAGCGAGGAAGCCTGTGATGCTTTGGCTGCACGGCGGCGGTTTCGACTCGGGCACGTCGGCCTGGAACCCAGGCATGCGGCTCGCCCATAAGGACGTGGTCGTGGTGAGCATCAATCATCGTCTGAACATCCTCGGATTCCTGGATCTCTCGGCGGTGTCGGAGAAGTATAAGTATTCCGGCAACGTGGGCATGCTTGACGTGGTGCAGGCATTGGAGTGGATTCGCGACAATATCACACGGTTTGGCGGAGATCCGACGAATGTGACCGTCTTCGGCGAATCTGGTGGCGGTGGCAAGGTGGGCACGCTGATGTGCATGCCCAAGGCGAAGGGCCTCTTCCACAAGGCGATCATCATGAGCGGCACCATCCTGAACGTGAACAATCACGAGATGACACAACAGCTGGGCAAGGCCGTGCTGAAGGAATTAGGCATCAGCGAGAAGGATGTGGACAAAATCAAGGATATTCCCTATCAGCAGCTGTACGATGCAGGACAGAAGGCGATGGCGGCAAGTATCGGCACACGAAAGCCTGGCACGCCGATGATGTGGGGCTTCGGACCTACACCCGACGGTGAGACGCTGCTCCAGCAGCCCTTCCAGCCGACGTTCGCCAAACTATCGGATCAGGTGCCCTTGCTGATTGGTACGACCTTCAACGAGTTACAGCGCCTGCAGTATAATCGTGAAATGACAATGGAACAGGCTAAAGAACAACTTCAGAATACCTTTGGCGACGAGACGGAGGCGTATATTAAGGCCTTTGCTAAGGCATATCCGGATTACACGCCGCAGGACTTGGTGAGCATCGACTGGCTGTTCCGTCCGAAAACCCTCATCACCGCCGATGCTATGACTTCTCACCTCTCACCTCTTGCCTCTCACGTCTACATGTATATGTTCACTTGGCGGTCGCCTCTGGATAAGGGCTCCGTGCATGGGAACGAACTGAAGTTCTGTTTCAACACGCTGCATCACTCGCCCAATGAGTTGCCCCAGCCCACGGCAGACGACCTGAAACTGGCAGACACTATGAGTAGCGTGTGGGCACAGTTTGCTCATAACGGCCGTCCGAATATTGACGGCCTGCCTGCCTGGAAGCCCTATACTGCCCAGAATGGTGAAATGATGGTGTTCAACTATCAGTGTGGCATCCGCAACAATCCCGACCGCGAGTTGGAGGCCATCATCGACCGCCATTGCTTCAAACAGTTGGATGAGTTCAGAAAGAAGAAATAATATTTATTCCTTATGAATATAGCAGAATATAAAGAGGAAAACGCTGCTTTGCGAAAACGTGTGGCCGAACTGGAGAAAGCCAACGGCGAACTCATCATCCATAACATGCAGTTAGGACAGAAGGTGGATGCCTATTATGACGTGCGCAGGCGCATACATATTTATAAAGAATTATTAGCCCGTCATACTGAATTCCTACGCCATGCTGACTTGCGTAATGACGAGGAACTCATGGCCATCATCGAGTCGAGGCTTGAGACCGAGAAATCGTATGAGAATCCTGATTTCGGCGTCAAGGAGTTGGCCGATATGATAGGTACGTCCCAGACTCGCATCTTGGAACTCTTCGCAATGTGTGCCGGTGAGGTGAGAATCCAGTACAATGACTATCTGTTCCAGAAGGCCGCCGAAGAAGGCAATACCGAATACATCGTACAGAAGAACTGGGAGCACATCATCGAACTGCTCAGCACCAATGAAGAAGTGAAGCGCTGGCTCAAAATGTATAAAGGACGCGAACAGTTTGTACATCAGTGGCTTGTCGAGGACTTTGGACGCGAGCCAAGCGAGTCACCTGAGGATCTGGAATGGCTAACAGACCACATGCTGAATTTCAACAACTACGCTTACAATCGCTAAAATAAGAGTCAGGCTTACGGCCTGACTTCTTTTTTGCTTCTGTTTATTCGGAATGGACGCACGAAATGATGGCTTCTGTCGTTCCGATGCCTTGCGTGAGTGTAAGGGATGCTTAGTACGACAGAAAGAGATGCCTCCTATAGGGGTATAGAAGGCATCTCCATGAGTGTAAACAGGCATTCCTTACTGCTGTGGAAGGCATCAGAACCAACTTCTGACTCTCCTCTACTGTATAGAGTGGAAGGCCGTCTTACTGCTTGTCGAGCGCAGCAAGATTCTCGGCGATCATCTCATCAGTTAGGGTATAGTTCTGCAGGTCACCCTTAATGAATGCCTCATACGATGGCATGTCGATCAGGCCGTGACCAGAGAGGTTGAAGAGGATGACTTTCTCTTCGCCAGACTCCTTGCACTTCTTGGCTTCGCGGATGGTGGCAGCGATGGCGTGGCAACTCTCTGGGGCAGGGATGATGCCCTCGGTGCGGGCGAAAAGCATACCAGCCTCGAAGGTCTCGAGTTGAGGAATATCGACACCATGCATCAGACCGTCTTTGATGAGTTGGGAGATGATCATGCCTGCACCATGGTAGCGCAGGCCGCCAGCGTGGATGTTCGAGGGCTTGAAGTTGTGGCCCAGGGTGTACATTGGCAGAAGCGGGGTATAGCCAGCCTCGTCGCCAAAGTCGTAACGGAATTGTCCTCGAGTGAGTTTCGGGCAACTGTCGGGCTCGGCAGCGATGAACTCCGTCGTCTTGCCGTCCTTCAGGTTGTGGCGCATGAAGGGGAATGAGATACCGCCGAAGTTGGAACCACCGCCAAAACAGCCGATCACGATATCAGGATATTCTCCTGCCATCTCCATCTGTTTTTCTGCCTCCAGGCCGATAATCGTCTGGTGGAGTCCTACGTGGTTGAGCACGGAACCAAGAGTGTATTTACAGTTGGGCGTGGTGGTGGCGAGTTCTACGGCCTCAGAGATAGCGGTGCCCAGAGAACCAGTGTGGTTTGGATCCTTGGTGAGGATGTCTTTACCGGCACGGGTAGACATTGACGGAGAACCCTCCACCACAGCGCCGAAGGTGCGCATGATCGACGAGCGGTAAGGCTTCTGCTGCATGGTGATCTTCACTTGGTAGACGGCACAGTCGAGACCGTAGATCTTGGCAGCGTAGGAGAGGGCTGCACCCCACTGGCCGGCACCTGTCTCGGTGGTGACATTGGTGGTGCCTTCCTGCTTGGCATAATAGCACTGGGGCAGGGCAGAGTTGATCTTATGCGATCCTAAGGGGTTGGTAGACTCGTTCTTGAAATAGATGTGTGCAGGTGTGCCGAGGGCCTCTTCGAGGGCATAGGCACGCACCAGCGGAGTAGAGCGGTAGTACTTGTATTTCTCGAGCACATCTTCTGGGATGTCGATCCATGCATGTGTCGTATCGAGTTCCTGCACGCAGCACTCACGTGGGAAGATATGTGCAAGGTCGTCGACGCCTAAGGGCTGCTTCGTAGCAGGATGGATGGGCGGCATGGGCTTGTTGGGCATGTCGGCCTGGATGTTGTACCACTGTGTTGGGATCTCACTCTCTTGGAGGATGAATTTCTTTTGTTTAGCCATAATTCTGTTTAATGTTTGGTGTTTATTTATCTCTAATTCTCTATTGTCAATTACTTAACCAAGGTTTCCATGTACTCCTTAGGCTGCATGCCGAACTGTTTCTTGAAACAGGTGGAGAAGTAACGGGGATCGCGGAAGCCCACCTTGTATGCGAGGTCGCTGACACGGAAAGTGGGATCAGCCTGCGCAAGGCGCCGGGCCTCCTTCAGACGGACGTCGCGGATGAAACTGGAGACGTTCAGGCCTGTGATGGAGCGCAGTTTGTTGTATATGGTCGACGCGCTGGCACCCATATCAGCAGCGAGAGTTTCGCGGTCGTAGGTGTCGTCGTCAAGATGAGCATGGACACATCCTATGGCACGGCTGAGGAACTCCTCATCAGGCGACTTGGGGGCGGTAACAATACGATGTGCCTCGTCGGTAGTCTCCTGATGGTATTCTTTCTGGATGCGTTTGCGGTTCTCAATGATGTTGTCGATACGGAGTTTGAGATCACTGAGACGGAAGGGCTTGGTGAGGTATTCGTCAGCACCGAGAAGCAGGGCCTCCTGTTCGTCTTCCTCCTGCGTCTTGGCAGTGAGCAGGATGATGGGCAGATGGTTGTAGTTGGGGTCGCCCTTGACGGCCTTTGTGAGTTCGTAGCCGTCCATCTCAGGCATCATCACATCGGAGATGATGAGGTCGAGGTCTTTCTGGTGGATGATGTCAAGAGCCTCAAGGCCGTTCTTTGCGGCGTAGACGTGATAAGATGACTTTAACAGTTGGCGCATGAGCATGAGCAGTTCGACATTGTCTTCGACGATAAGCAGGCGGTAGATGTCCTCATCGGGCTGCTCTTGCGGGTCTTCGTCTTCGTTGACATCGGGAATAAGTGCCTGAACGTCGATAATAGCGTTCTTGGGGATATTGAAGTCGATGGTGCGTGTCTCGTCGATCTCATCGATTTTGAAGGCCTCCTTGTTGATAGGCAACTCGACGGTAAAGGTGGTGCCTTTGCCCACTTCGCTTTGACAATGGATAGTGCCGTGGTGGAGAAATACGAGATCGTGGGTAAGGTTAAGGCCAAGCCCCGTTCCGATGGTCTGGTGCTTGCGGTATTCGCCATCGTGGAACCTCTGGAAGAGGTGTCTCATCTTCTCTGGGGGGATGCCATCACCAGTGTCACTCACCTCAATATGAATGTGGTCGAAAGTGTTGTTTGTCTGTACTTTCAATAATACGACGCCGTTTTCTTTAGAATATTTGGCGGCATTGGAGAGAAGGTTGTAGATGATTTTGTCGAGTTTGTCGGTATCTATCCACCCCATCATGCTCTCTGGGTAGCATGAGATGCTGAATTGCTGACGTTTGCGCACCAGAAGTGGCTCTAAACACTCGGCGGTCTCACGAATATATCGCATGACGTCTCCTTGCGCTACGACCAATTTTAGTTGACCTGCCTCGGACTTGCTAGTCTCGAGAATCTGCTGGAGCAGTCGCACCATACGCTGGATGTTGAGTTGCATCAGGTCGTAGTCGTGTCCATGCTGGGGAGCCTCTTCTCTTAGTTTGTCGACAGAGGCTGATATGACAGTAAGTGGCGTCAGCAACTCGTGGGTGATGTTTGTAAATATGTCACTCATCTGGAGTCGGCGGCGCAGGCGAAGGCTTCGCAAGTAGAGATTTCTGCCTACGAAGACGATGACGACAATGATTGCCAAGATGGCAAAAACGAGTAATATGCGCGCGCTCATCAGTTAGAGTGGTTGTTAATCTTCTGTGCAAAATTAGATATTTTTATTGAGAAAGCGAAGATTTCTTGGAAAAAACTGACGGTTTAGGGCGGAAAATGTTTAAAATGCGTGATTTTATGTTGAAAATGCGACAAATAACGCATTTTCAACATAAAATAATGATAATTCGACATCGCTTTGGGAAATTGATTGTACTTTTGCATCAGAAAAAGATTTTAATGGTTAAGGTTTATGGTTGATTAATTTAGTTTTTTAAGTAATTGTAGAAAAGGCTCGTTGTGAAACGGGCCTTTTCATATTATATTAATGATGTGTCAGCGAAGCCTGACTATTATTATTTCAGAGCCTCTTCTATTTGTTGCTCGATATTGGCCATCTTCTCTGTAGGTTCAAAACGGGCAATGACCTGACCTTTCTTGTTGATGAGGAATTTGGTAAAGTTCCACTTGATGTCTGCTTTCTGCTTGTAGTCAGGATCAGCCTTGGCGAGCATGTCGTCGAGGATGTGGGCAATGGGGTGCTCCATATCCCAGCCAGCGAAACCTTTCTCTTCCTGGAGGAATTTGAAGAGGGGGTCGGCATCGTCGCCATTGACCTTGACCTTCTTAAAGCGTGGGAATTCCGTTCCGAAGTTGAGTTTGCAGAACTCGTGGATGCTCTCGTCTGTACCAGGGGCCTGCTGGCCGAACTGGTTGCAAGGGAAATCGAGGATCTCAAATCCCTGACTGTGATACTTCTTGTATAGATTCTCCAACTCGTCGTATTGCGGAGTGAATCCACACTTGGTTGCTGTGTTGACAATCAGCAACACTTCGTTGGCGTATTCCTTCAGGGATACGTCCTTGCCTTTTCTGTCTTTGACAGTGAAGTCGTAAACTGTTCTCATGTTTTTTTACGTAAAATAACTAATATGTTAAGTTCTGGCTACAAATTTACGCATTTTATCTGTCTCCACCAAATATTTGAGCAAAAAAAGTGCGCTTGGGTTTCTTGGCAGCCTTACCGTAGCGGCTCATGAACTTATCAACACGTCCAGCGGTGTCGACGAGCTTGCTCTTACCAGTATAGAACGGGTGAGAGGTGCTGGAGATTTCTACTTTTACCACAGGGTAAGTTTCGCCTTCGAATTCTACTGTATCATTCGTCTTTGCTGTAGACTTCGAGAGGAACATATCGCCGTTGGACATGTCCTTAAACACGACGGGGCGATAGTTTTCGGGATGAATACCTTTTTTCATTTTGAGTTTAATATTAATAATGTAAATTGTTCAAATTCTCACTTTGGGCTGCAAAGGTACAAATATTTTTCTGATTACACAAACTTTTCGTCTCTTTTTTGTTTTTCCTTAAAGAAAATATGGTGGTTTGGAAAAAATACACTATCTTTGTAGCCTCTAAAGAACAATAACTATGATTATCATCGGAATCGCAGGCGGTTCTGGTTCTGGCAAGACCACCGTCGTAAAGCGTATTGCCAAGGCTCTACCGCCTCATTGTGCGGCCATCATCCCTTTGGACTCCTATTACAACGACACTACCGACCTGACAGACGAAGAGCGTAAGGCCATCAATTTCGACCATCCGGACGCCTTCGACTGGAAACTGCTTACGGATCATATCAAGAAACTGAAGAATGGCGAGGCCATTGAACAGCCTACCTATTCGTATGTGATATCGAATCGTCTGCCAGAGACAGTCCATATCGAGCCGAAACCCGTCATCATCCTTGAGGGCATCATGACCCTGCATCATAAGAAGTTGCGCGATATGATGGATCTGAAGATCTATGTCGATACAGACAGTGACGTGCGCCTGATCCGTAACATTCGTCGTGACGTGGTGGAGAGAGGAAGGACTGTTGAAATGGTGCTGAGCCACTATGAGAATGACGTCAAGCCCATGCACGAACAGTTTATCGAGCCCACCAAGAAATTTGCCGACCTCATTATCCCCTGGGGACGCGAGAATAAACGGGGTATCGACATCCTGCGTACCTATATTCAAGGATTCTCAGAAGAAGTACGCGAGGAGATGAAAAATAGAGAGGATTGATTAATCCTCAGTAGTGGCTTTGGGAAGATAGGCTTCATGACCCTTTGGGGTGGAGTCGCTGGTCTCGTCGGCATCTTTTACCTCTTCCGCGTTTTGTATCTCTTCAACCTCCTGCACTTCCTCAGCCTGCTGGATCTCCTGTGCCTTGGTGTACTTGCGCCTGTCGTTGTGGAACTTAATAGAGTTGATCATCTCTGTCACGCCATACAGCAGTGTACACCAGCCGAGAATCAGCATGGCTACGCTCGCAGGATCCATGGGACGGATAAGCACATAGATGCCTGTAAGGAGGATGATGGAGGGAAATATCCAGTATCCAAATCCTATTTTGCCGAACTTACGGGCGTTTACCAGGTTCATATACTGGTTGATGGCACCTAAGATGAGCATACCGCCGATGATATACATCAGTGCGGTAATGAATATGTTAGGTGTCAGTGCAAGGATAGCACCAAGGATGACACTTCCCACGCCGACGATGGGGAAGGTGGGGCGCTCGCCTGCCACAACATTGCCTTCAGCATCGGTGATCTTATATTCTGATACGTGCCTCCTGGCGTTCAGGTACACCACCAGTGAGATGATACCTGAGAGAAAGAATAGTACGCCGATGGCAACAGTAATCCAGGTAACGGTATTGTCAGGATACTTGATGAGCAGGATACCTACGGCAATGGCACAGATAGCACGAAAAAAGGAACTCTGTAATATCTTCATAATGGGTAATTATTCTATTTTACGCTGCAAAAATACAAAAAAAGCCACAGATAAAACAGATAATCGCAGATTATTTTTAATTTTGCACCAAAATCATACGAATGGAGACAGTATTATATCTTGTCAGGCATGGCGAAACGGTAGACAATGCCAACCAGATCATGCAGGGTCAGACACAGGGCGAACTGAATGAAAACGGTCTGCGACAGGCTCGAGAACTTGGTGAGCAGTGGAAGAATCGCGAGATAGACGTTGTGATAGCAAGTGATCTAAGGCGTTCTGTCGACACCGCTGCAATTATCGCGGCTCCGCACGGACTGGAGGTCGTGATGACACCCCTGCTGAGAGAGCGTGACTGGGGAGGCTTTACAGGAAGATATATTCCAAGCCTGAAGAATGAAGTGTGGCCAGATGACATAGAGACATTAGAAAACCTTCTTTCCAGGGCTGGCGAATTCATCGCCTATGTCAAGAAGACTTTTCCAGGAAAGAAGGTGCTGGCCGTTGGACATGGCATTATCAATAAAGCCATCCAGGCTGTCTATTATAAGATGTCAATGAGCGATATTCAGAGGATGTCGAATGCTGAAGTCAGGGAACTTGTTCTCTGAATTATCGGTGTCCACCCATTCTGCCGCCTCCGCCGCTGTGTCCACCACCGTGAGAACCGCCACCATGCGAGCCTCCGCTGAATGAACCGCCTCCGCGAGTGCCACCACTGAATCCGCCACTATGGGAACTGCCGCCAAATGATCTGCTGTGGGAACCACTACTGAAAGAACCACTACGAGAACCACCACTGAATCCGCTATTGCTGCGAGAACTGCTGAAAGTGCTGCTTCTGTGGGAACTTATTCCGCTACGGTTGCTTGAACCATTGAAGGTGCTGTTGCCGCGAGAGCCTCTGTCGAAGTTCCTCTGGCGCATCTGAGAATTGCGACCGTCGATGGACCTGGTCGGATCCCTGCGCTCAACACCTCTGTTGCCACGCTCGATGGTGTTATTCCTACGCTCGATGGTATTGTCCCTGCGCTCGATACCCCTGTTGTTGCCAGGATTTCGCCTTTCGATGGAACCGCGTCCGATATGGCCTCTGTCGCGTGCAGTGACACGGGTGGAACTGTGACGGTTACTGCCACGGAAGTCACCACGATTCCAACGGTCGTGCATGCCGAAATGCTCTCTGTGGGGGGCACGGTAGTGGTTGCGGTGACCGTGATAGTAGCCGTGTCCGCCAATTCTGTGCCAGGCATGGGCACCACGATAGGTGACATAGAAGTGAGGACGTCCGAAGTAGAAATAGTCACGGTGCGGATAACGGGCATAGATGCCGAAGTGCCAGTAACCAGCGTCCCAGTACAGCGGACGATAGAAATATGAGGCTGCAATGAAGGCATTCCACTGCCAGTCGAGCAGGATATAACTTAAGTCGAGATTACGGCGTTCCCAGTAAGTTCCGTACACATCGTAACGGCTGGTGACACCCATCAGGTAGTCCAGATTGATCTCATACGCTGCCTCGTACTGCTCGTCTGTGAGATTCAGTTCATAGGCCATCTTGTCTGTCAGGAACAGGGCCTCGTTGCGAGCCTGCTCATAACTCATAGCATGTGCAGTGACGGTTGCTGTCAGCATCATCATCAGTGCGAAAAACATCTTCTTCATACTCATATCTTTTTAAAGGGTTTGACATCATTTGTCTTAATCACGATGCAAAGTAACAACAAAAGTAGGGCATTCGCAAAGGATTTTCCCTAATCACGTGGGGGAATTTCCCTAAATTATATGGTAATTCGAAATTATTATTGTAATTTTGCACCCTGAATAGAGCATTTATATATGAGATTCTTGTTTTCTTTTATATTATCAATAGCATCGCTGCTAATGGCGCAGGCCCAAGAACGCTCGTTGCTCGATAGTCTCGCCTATCGTGCAGAGATACAGGCTACTGCTTCTGGTGGCGACTATAATCCTCTATGGCTCAATGCAAACAAGTATGGCCTGAGTTCATTGAAGAATACCAATGGCTATCTGCGAGGAGCCGTCGAGCGTCCGTTGACTCTGGATAATGGACGTAAGTGGGGGCTCGGCTATGGGCTCGATGTAGCAGTGGCTGCAGGATTCACCAGTAAATTGATTGTGCATCAGGCTTTTGCCGAGGTGCGTTGGCTGAAAGGGACTCTGACCGTTGGTGCCAAGGAACAGCCGATGGAACTGAAGAACCAGGAACTGAGTTCTGGAGCGCAGACGTTTGGCATCAATGCCCGTCCTGTGCCTCAGGTGCGTCTTGCCTTACCAGACTACTGGGTCATCCCCTATACGAAGAACTGGCTGGCACTCAAAGGCCATATCGCCTATGGTAAGACCACTGACGATGGCTGGCAGAAGGACTTTACCAATCAGAAGCACAAATATACAGAAGGTATGCTCTATCACTCCAAAGCCGGATATCTGAAGATTGGAAATCCTGAGGA
>ONPM01000071.1 GCA_900319715.1 uncultured Prevotella sp. | reverse complement strand
TGACCAGCCTCGTCGCCACAATGGGTGAAGATCATATAGTCCTGAGCAGCAGGATAGAGCCTGATGGCTCCCAAAGCACAGGCCGTCATGATAAAGCCGTCTACTAATATAATAAGGTGTAACTCGGCAGCCCGCAGCATCGCCCCAATGGCGGCAACCATCTCGAAGCCGCCGAAGATTCTGAGAGGTAAGAGGTGAGAGGTGAGAGGCGAGAGAGATGACTGGTGGCGAGAAAGAGCCTTCGACAGCACTTCGTACTTATGCCGGATGCCGTCATTATCAAGTCCGGCACCTGCTCCAATGCAGTCCTTCAAGGGAATATCACCAAAAAGACTCATCCAGATACTCGATGGCGACGTGTTACCAATTCCCATCTCTCCGATGCACAGCACACGACAGCCTTCTGCCACGCAATCATCCACAAGGTCGCTGCCTATCTTAATGGCCCTGTCAAACTCATCCTCACTCATCGCAGGTTCATAGAGGAAGTTCTTAGTGCCTCGGGCTATCTTACGATCGAGAATACCTTCAACACCAGACAAGTCATAATCCACACCGACATCGACAATCCGCAACTTAAAGCCATGCTGTCGACAGAACATATTCACGCCGCCTCCACCTTTGGTAAAGTTAATCATCTGCTGCCACGTGACCTCACGGGGACTGACACTGACGCCCTCACGCTCAATGCCATGATCGCCGCCAAGAAGCAGATGGCAAGGATGTGCCAACGAGGGTTCCAGAGTCTGTTGGATGAGACACACCTGCATCGCCAACTCCTCCAGACGGCCTAACGCCCCCTTGGGTTTGTTCAGGTTGTCAATCTTCGCTTGTATCGCTCCCTGCATCGAGCGGTCTACTGGGACTATATTAAAAACTTTCATCTTTTTCTTTTTTTTACCACGAATTTCACGAATTACACGAATTGACTGCGCAGAGAAATAATTAGTGAAATTAGTGTAATTAGTGGTCTGTTTTTATTACTACTGGTAGTCCTGAAACCATCAGTATCACCTCGTCAGCCTTAGAAGCGATATATTGGTTCATCCAGCCCTGCAGATCCGTAAACTTCCGCTGGAGGGCATTGTCACTCACACCCCCGCTGCCTATCTCGTTGGTCACGAAGATATAGGTGGCATCAGTCGCAGTAAACTTGTCGAACTCCGCCTTCGCCAGATTAAGTGAAGAGTTAAGAGTGGCAAATTCTTCACTCTTCACTCTTAACTCTTCACTATAAAGAATATTGGTCAGCCAGAGCGTCACGCAGTCAATGACGACCACCCGACCCGTCACGTCGTGTTTGCTTAATGTCATCTCCTCCTCGATGTTCGTCCACTGAGGTCCTCGCCGCTCCTGATGCCTTCTCACCCGCTCGCTGAACTCCTCGTCCCAGATGTGAGCCGTGGCAAGATAGACGGGATGGTCTGACAGGCTCAGTGCCAGTTCCTCGGCCTTGCTGCTCTTGCCAGAGCGCTGGCCGCCAGTAATCAGAATGATTCGTTTCATAGTGGGTTCATGAAGTTAATGGCACAGGCCACAAGATACACCGCCAGTTCCACCAGCAGACACACTGCTCCGCAACAGTCACCCGTATAGCCCTGTATCTTCCGCCATATCAGCAGATAGAGCAGATAGAACACGAGGGCAGGGATGAAGATCATCATCTGCCAGTCAAGCCCCGTCATCCAGATGAAGAACAACATCGGCGGCAGGCCCTGCAGGGCGAGACTGATGCCAGACCATACGCCAAACTTGCGATACACCGTCTTGGCCTTCGCCTCTTCTTCACGTCTGGCATAAGGCATCATCAGTACCAGTTGCGAGGTGATCATCTTGGAATAGGTATCACCAGCCAGCACCATCATGGCGGCATCACAGGGCGGTATGGACATGAGCGTGGCGGCCAGCAGCAGTTCGTAGAAGACAAGACCCAGCACACCATAGGTGCCGATGTGCGAGTCCTTCATGATCTCAAGGATCCGCCGACGGTTGTTGCCACCGCCTCCGAAGCCGTCCAGAAAGTCTGCCAACCCGTCCTCATGCAATGCCCCTGTAATCAGCAGTCGCACCATGATGGCGAGCAGCACAGCCACAGCCTGCGGCATCACCATACAGGCGAGATAGATGGTAAGCCCCATCGCCCCACCCGTAATCCAGCCCGCCAGTGGCCAATGCTCCACCACAGTCGTGTAGCACTCCTTCGGCGGCTGGTGCAACCGCCAGAAAGGCAGGCGTGTAAAAAAAATCAACGCTGCCCAGATGCGGTCGTACCACTTGGTCTGATCAATACTTGTCTGCATACAACTTGCTTTTTCGCCCACAAAGGTACTAAGAAGTTAGAAGAATGCCAAAAGTTTTCTTATTTTCTTGAATAATCACCAAATATTCGTTTCTTTGCGCCCGAAGTTCTAAGAATTATTCTTATACTTCAGTGGGGTCATCCCCGTGAGGCGATGGAAATATTTAGAGAAGAACGAGGGATTGGCAAAGTGCATCTCCTCAGCAATCTGCGCCGCAGGTTTGTCTGTGTGGCGCAGTTCTATCTTGATACGGGTGATGAGAGCACGGTCTATCCAGTCTTTGGCGGTGGTGCCGCTGGTCTGACGGATGACGGTGGTGAGGTAGCGCTCTGTGAGGCACATCCGTTCAGCATAGTAGCCTATCTGGTGGTGCTCGCAGCAGTATTGGTTTACGAGCGAGATAAAACGGTCGAAGATGGTCTGTTCGCGTGAACGAGAAACGGCCTGGATGTCCGTCTGGAGGCGGAAGAGATGGTCGTAGTGGTGCATCAGGGCAGCCACGAGGGCGGTGACGGTGGGGCGATGATAGTCCTCTGTGTGGACAATGTGCCAGATGGTGTCGAGAATGTGGCGAGCCGTGCTGATGCCGGCTTCTCCGACAGGCAACTGGAAGTCGCGCACCTGACCGTTGAAGGCTGACGGCATCTGTCCCTGGGCGAAAGGCATGGGGAAATCGGTGAAGAGGGCGATGCCAAAGATGCGCAGGTCATCAGAAAGACGAATAGGGTTGATGATGGTGCCTGGTCCGAGATAGACCAGCGTGCCTGCGGTGACGTGGCGGTCTTGCAGGTTGAAATTGATGTGTGCCTCACCGTTGATGATCATGCCAAAGCGATGGTCGTTGATAATAAAGGGCGGCTTGTGGCGCATCAGCAGACTGAACACGGTATGGTCGCCGTGAATCATACCCAGTTCGCCATTGAAGAAGATGTTCTTGCTGATCTGGGCAAGATGGGGTGTGAGGATGTCGCGCATTCGAGACAGGTCCATTAGTTGAGGCTGCTTGTTCATAATCTAATCTTTTTGTTTGCAAAGATAATCATTTTACACGAATTGATGCTCTGTATTTTCATAAATCGAACAAAAAGAACATCTTTTCATGCTGACGGATAACGACTCAATGGGAAAATCGTCGTAACTTTGCACTGTGATTCAGAAATCATACCGCAAATGGTTTTTAAAATATAATATGTAAATGATGCGACGGAGTGTTTATTTAATCATCTCATTATTGCTCTTTTCCATTGCGCCAGCACTTTCCCAGACGCTCGAGGCATGTCAGCAGGCGGCAGAGCAGAATTATCCGCTGATACGTCAGTACGGCCTCATCGAACAGACCACAGGACTGACGGTGGCGAACATCCAGAAAGGTTGGCTGCCGCAGGTGTCGGCCTCGGCCCAGGCCACCTATCAGAGTGATGTCGTGTCGTGGCCAGACCAGATAAGGACGATGATGACTGGCTTGGGCGTCGACATGAAGGGGCTGAAGAAAGACCAGTATCGTGTGGGCGTCGACGTGAACCAGACCATCTACGATGGTGGTTCCATTAGCAGTCAGAAGGCGATAGCCCGTGAGCAGGGAAAGGTACAGGCCGCCCAGACAGAGGTGAATCTATATCATGTCCGTAGGCGCGTGAATGAGATGTACTTCGCCCTGCTGTTGCTGGACGAGCAGATCGTGCTGAACAAGGATCTGCAGGAACTGCTGGCTGGCCACGAACGGAAACTCGCATCGATGGTGAAGAGCGGTACGGCGGCAGAGAGCGACTGGCAGAACGTGAAGGCAGAACGGCTGAATGTCGCGCAGAAGGCTACCGAACTGGCATCGCAGAAGCAGATGCTGCAGCGGATGCTCTCGACGTTCTGCGGCATCGAGGTGAAGGAAGTGGAGAAGCCTGCAGCGGCCTCCGCTGACGGGGTGAACCATCGCCCCGAACTGCGGCTCTTCGATGCCCAACTCCGTCTGGCAGACTCTCAGGAGAAGGCGCTCCGTGCGGCGCTGATGCCTCGACTGGGCGTGTTTGCCCAAGGTTATTACGGCTATCCGGGCTATAACATGTTTGAGGATATGATGAGCCACGCCTGGTCGTGGAACGGCATGATCGGCGCACGACTGACCTGGAATATCGGGGCCCTCTATACCCGCAAGAATGACAAGGCGAAACTGCAGTTGCAGCGCCACATGACGGAGACAAGTCGTGACGTGTTTCTCTTCAACAACCATCTGGAGCAGATTCAGCAGGACGAGAACATCGCGCGCTACAAGCAACTGATGGCTGACGACGATGAGATCATCGCGCTGCGTGCCGCCGTACGCAAGGCCGCAGAGTCGAAACTGTCGCACGGCATCATCGACGTGAACGACCTGGTACGCGAGGTCAACGCCGAGAACGCGGCCCGCGTGCAGCAGTCGATGCACGAGATAGAGATGCTCAAGGAGATCTACGACCACAAATACACCATCGGTGAAAAGTGAGAAAGATAAATATGAGAAATATGAAAAAGAATGAATTTTTTAAAACAATGGGGGCGGTGACAGGTGTTTTACCCTTTTACCTTTTCACCCTTTTACCTTTTCTTGCTGCCTGCGGAAACAACGGGAAAGAGTATGACGCCACGGGGACGTTCGAGGCTACAGAGACCACCGTCTTTGCAGAACAGAACGGCGCCCTGCTGACATTCAACGTGGAGGAGGGCAACCTCGTCGAGGCCCAGGAGGAGGCGGGGCTCATCGACACCACGCAGATATGGCTGAAGATACAGCAACTCGGAGCCACGAAGGAGGTGTATCAGAGTCAGAAGCCTGACATGGAGCGCCAGATTGCTGCCACGCGCCAGCAGTTGGCCAAGGCCCTGCAGGACGAACAGCGGTATCGAGAACTGGTGGCCGACGGGGCTGCCCCCTCGAAGATGCTCGACGATGCCACGAGCCAGGTGAAGGTGCTGCAACGGCAACTCGACGCCCAGATATCATCGCTCAGCACCAACACCCGCGCCCTCGACAAGCAGACGGCTGCTGCAGACATTCAGGTGAGCCAGCAGATGGACCAGTTGCGCAAGTGCCACATCATGACGCCTGTCAGGGGCACGGTGCTGGAGAAATACGTGGAGCGCGGCGAGTTCGTCAGCATTGGCAAGCCGCTGTTCAAGATGGCCGATACTGAGGCGATGCACCTGAGGGCCTACGTCACTTCGTCGCAACTGCAGAACATCAGAATCGGACAGAAAGTCAAAGTATTTGCCGACTATGGTGACAACCAGAAGAAGGCGTACGACGGTACCGTCTCGTGGATCTCCTCACGCTCAGAGTTCACACCCAAGACCATTCTGACAGACGACGAACGCGCCGACCTGGTGTATGCCATCAAGGTGGCCATCAAGAATGACGGCTATGTCAAGATCGGTATGTATGGCGAGGTATTATTTAGTGAAGAGTGAAGAATGAAGAGTGAAGAGTGAAGAGTGAAGAATTTGCTATCCCTATGGATGCTATTGTAGTTAATAACGTGTCGAAGTCGTATGGCAAGGTGCAGGCACTCAGCGACGTGTCGTTTGCTGTCAGCAAGGGCGAGGTGTTCGGGCTGATAGGTCCAGACGGTGCCGGAAAGACATCGATGTTCCGCATCCTCTGTACGCTGTTGCTGCCTGAGGGAGGGCGGGCAACGGTAGACGGATACGACGTAGTCGGCCAGATGCGGGAGGTGCGACGCCGCGTGGGGTACATGCCGGGAAAGTTCTCGCTCTATCAGGACCTGACGGTCGAGGAGAACCTGAAGTTCTTCGCCACGCTCTTCGGCACAACGGTCGATGAGGGCTATGACTCCATCAGGGCCATCTACTCGCAGATAGAACGATTCAGGAACCGCAGGGCTGGAGCACTGTCGGGGGGCATGAAACAGAAACTGGCTCTGAGTTGTGCGCTGGTACATCAGCCAAGCGTTCTGTTCCTCGACGAGCCTACGACGGGTGTGGACCCTGTGAGTCGTAAGGAACTGTGGGAGATGTTGCTGATGCTGAAGGAGAGGGGCATCACCATCGTGGCGTCTACGCCTTATCTCGACGAGGTGCGCTGCTGCGAGCGAGTGGCGTTTCTCGATCATGGGCGGGTGCGCGGCATCGACACTCCAGAGGCGATACTGGAGCAGTTTAAGGAGATCTTCAATCCTGGGAGACCTACCCCCAGCCCCTCCCTAGAAGGGAAGGGAGCAGATACCCCTACAGCAGAACCTGCCCCACAAGGTAATTACTCCCCTCCCTTCGAGGGAGGGGCTGGGGGTAGGTCTCCCATCATCGAGGTGGAGCACCTGGTGAAGGCCTTCGGCGATTTCCGTGCCGTCGACGACATCAGTTTCACGGTGAAGAGGGGTGAGATCTTCGGCTTCCTGGGAGCCAATGGCGCTGGCAAGACCACAGCCATGCACATGCTGACGGGACTGAGCCTGCCCACGGGCGGCAAGGGAAGCGTAGCGGGCTATGATATCCGCACGGAGCAAGAGCAGATCAAGAGGCATATCGGCTACATGAGTCAGAAGTTCTCGCTCTATGAGGATCTGACCGTCAGCGAGAATATCCGTCTCTTTGCCGGCATCTATGGCATGAATAGTGAAGAGATAAGGGTGAAGCGTGAAGAACTGCTGCGACGTCTCAAGTTCGAGGAGCATAAGGACGACCTGGTGGGTTCGCTGCCACTGGGCTGGAAACAGAAACTGGCCTTCTCCGTCTCCATCTTCCACGAGCCTGGCGTCGTGTTCCTCGACGAGCCGACGGGCGGTGTAGACCCAGCCACGCGGCGCCAGTTCTGGGAACTGATCTACGAGGCAGCCCACCGCGGCATCACGGTCTTCGTGACCACCCACTACATGGACGAGGCCGAATACTGCGACCGCATCTCGATCATGGTCGACGGGAAGATCAAGGCGATAGGTACGCCAGAGGCACTCAAACAAGCATATAACCAGCCCGACATGGACCACGTGTTCACCTACCTGGCACGTCAGGCGAAGAGAGGGGAGGGATAAGGAGATGGATATCTTTTTCGCATTTGTGATCAAGGAGGCCAAGCATATCCTGCGCGACAAGCGGACCATGCTGATACTCTTCGGCATGCCCGTCGTGCTGATGCTGCTCTTCGGCTTCGCCATCACCACTGATGTGAAGAACGTGCGCACGGTGGTGGTCTGCTCAGAGATGTCGCCCCGAACGCAGCAGGCTGTGGAACGACTGTCGCAATCGGAGTATTTCATCATCACGCAGACGGTGAACACCCCGCATGAGGCCGAACAACTCATCCGCAATCAGAAGGCCGACATGGCACTGGTGTTTGCACAGAACCATGGCGTGCAGATCATGGTTGACGGCTGCGACCCTAATATGGCTCAGCAATGGACCACCTACGCCCAGCAAACCCTGGCGCCAGCAAATTCTTCACTCTTCACGCTTCACTCTTCACTCCTCTACAACCCCCAGATGCGCTCGGCCTACAACTTTGTGCCTGCCATCATGGGTATGCTGCTGATGCTGATCTGCGCCATGATGACCTCTATCAGCATCGTCAGAGAGAAAGAGCGCGACACGATGGAGGTGCTGCTGGTATCGCCCGTCAAGCCCCTGATGGTCATCATCGCCAAGGCGGTGCCCTATCTGGTGATGGCCTTTGCCATACTCATCACCATCCTGCTCATGGCACGTTTCGTGCTGGAGGTGCCGTTAGCAGGGTCGCTGTTCTGGATCATCATCGTCAGCCTGATCTATATCCTGTTGGCCCTCTCGCTGGGTCTGCTCATCTCTAATGTCGCCCAGACGCAACTGGTGGCGCTGCTGCTCTCAGCCATGGTGCTGCTGATGCCCGTGGTGATGCTTTCCGGCATGCTCTTCCCCATAGAGTCGATGCCCGCCGTGCTGCAATGGATATCTGCCGTGGTGCCGCCACGCTATTACATCCAGGCCATGCGCAAACTGATGATCATGGGCGTGGGCATCAGAGAGGTGGCACAGGAAGTGGCCATACTTTCAGGCATGACCATCCTCCTGCTCACCGTCGCACTGAAGAAGTTCAAGCAGCGCCTGGAGTAATCATCTGTAAACTGTAAACCGTAAACTGTAAACTGTAAACAGTAAACCGTAAACAAAGTAATATGCTCAAGTATCTCATCCATAAAGAGTTCCTGCAGATACGCCGCAATGCGTTTCTTCCCAAACTCATCATCATGTTCCCCATCGTGATCATGTGCGTCATGCCGTGGGTGATGCAGATGGAAGTGAAGAACATCGTGGTGGATGTCGTCGACATAGACCGTACCACCGAGTCGCAACGGCTCGTACAACAGGTTGCCGCCAGCAACTACTTCATCTTCGGTGGCCAGAAAGCCACTTATGCCGAAGCGATGAAGGACATAGAGAGAGGGCGGGCCGACATCATCCTCGAGATCCGCAACGGCCAGTATCTTATCGCTGCCAATGCCGTCAACGGCACCAAGGGCTCGATGGGCTGCGCCTATCTGAGTCAGATAATAAGACCCACCCCCCAGCCCCGATCTCTTCTTCTCTACAACAAGGGCCAGAACTACAAACTTTTCATGATTCCTGCCCTTTTCGCCATCGTGATGATGCTGATGACGGGCTTCCTGCCTACGCTGAATATCGTTGGCGAGAAGGAGGCCGGCACCATCGAGCAGATCAACGTCACACCCGTATCGAAGTGGTCGTTCATCCTCGCCAAACTCATCCCGTACTGGCTCATCGCGCTGTTTGTCATCACCGTCAGCCTGCTGCTGGCCTGGCTCGTCTACGGCATCACGCCCGTTGGCCCCGTGTGGCTCATCTACATGCTCGCCATGCTGCTGGCACTGTTCTTCTCATCGCTCGGCCTCATCATCTCCAACTACAGCGACACCATGCAGCAGGCCATGTTCGTCATGTGGTTTTTCATCGTCTGCATCATGCTCCTCAGCGGCCTCTTCACCCCCACCCGATCCATGCCGTCGTGGGCCTACCTGACCACCTATATCAACCCCATGCACTACTTCATCGACGCCATCCGCACCGTGTTCATCCGCGGCGGAACCTTTTGGTCGATTGCCCATCAGGTGTATGCGCTCTTCGCCATCGGGACGTTCATGGCCGTATGGGCTGTGCAGAGTTACAAGAAGACATCATAGCCTGCCACCTGATGCCCTCCAGCATCGCATGGCACTACGCCTCAGGGCTTCCGAAGCCACCTCCGGCTTCATGGCTTCCTCGAGGGGCAGGTCGGCAGGATTGATGCACGTCACGCTGGCAAAGCCGGCATCGAGCAGCATCCGGCGGTCTGAGATGCGGCCAGCCATCAGGCAGACAGGCACGCCACGGGCCTTGGCCCGCTGGAGGATGCCGAAGGGGAGTTTACCCATCAGCGTCTGACGGTCTGCCGAGCCCTCGCCTGTGATGACGAGCGTGGCGCCCTGCAGAAGGTCATCGAAGCGGACAGTATCCAGCAACAGGTCTACGCCAGGTCGGCAGTCGGCATGAAGGTATTGCAGGAAGGCATAGCCCAGCCCTCCTGCCGCCCCTGCCCCAGGCGCGTTCTGGCGGTCGTAGCCGAAGTGACGGGCGGAGACCTCGGCAAAACGGCTGGCTCGGCCGTCGAGCGTGCGCACCATCTCCGGCGTGGCTCCCTTCTGAGGAGCGAAGACGTGGGCAGCCCCATTCTCTCCACAGAGCGGATTGGTGACGTCGGTGGCAATGGTGAAACGCACCCCGTCGAGAGCCCGGACGTCATCCCACACACCGTGACGGGCCAACCCGTCGATGATGGCCCTGAGCATGCCGATGCCGCAATCGCTGGTGGCACTGCCGCCCAGTCCGACGATAATCTCCTGGCACCCACGGCTCACCGCATCCACCACGAGTTGCCCTGTGCCGTAACTGGTGGCCACCAGGGGGTTGCGCTCTTCTGCCGACAGCAGCGTGAGCCCGCTGGCCTGTGCAATCTCTATCACGGCCGTATCACCCTTGACCAGATAGGCGGCAGTGACGGGACGCATCAGCGGGTCGCGCACCGTCAGCCTGACCGTCTCGCCGCCCCACGCGCTGCGAAACGCCTCCAGCCATCCCTCTCCCCCATCGCTGACGGGCACCTGAATCACCTCTGCCTCGGGATTCAGGGCGAGAAGACCCTCTGCCGCTGCCCGATTGGCCTCGCCCGATGACAGACACCCCTTGAAGGAGTCGAGGGCTACAATGACTTTCTCTCTCATATCCATGTCAGTCTTCTCCAAAGGCCCTCTAACGGCCCGCGCGTATGGCTGCTGAACCAATAACGGGCAAACAGATACTGACAAACGACCATTCCACATCCGACCATCACCGCATAAGTGGTGCCTAAAAGGCGATAACAGGCAAGCCCGTAGCCGCAGAAGATGGCGCTGCCGATGACAGACTGGAGCAGATAGTTGGTGAGGCTCATGCGGCCGAAGATGCAGAGATGACGGAGCACACGGCGGACACCCTCGAAGGCATACCAGGCAGAGACCACGGCCGAGACGATCATCAGCAGGATGATGAGGTTGTAGATAGGCTTAAGCCATGGGTCAAGATTACCGAAATCCACAAAACTCAATGAAAGGACTACGACAGCAGAGCAAATAAGTATGCTGTGCCATATCTTCAGATGCTGCCCCATTCCCGCTGTCGCGCCTACCCCTAGCCCCTCATTGTAGAAAAGCCTCTGACGGCCCAACTGCATGCCGAGGATGAAGAGGCAGAGCAACTGCGTCAGCCGTCCGCTAAAGACATTAAAGCGCAGATTCAACTCAAAACCATATCGCAGGTTGGTGAGGGTGTTCTCCCAGAATGAACCATGCTCGTGCGTACTGATCACCTTGCCATAGATCTCAAACAAGGTGCTGTGGTCGATTGTGGTGCCTGTCAGCAGACAATAAAGTTCTACGGGCTGGATGGCCAGCAGGGCGATGATACCCCACACCCACTTCGAGGGCAGGTAACTGACGGGGATGAGCAGCAGACCGTAGCACGCATAGAGCATCAGAATGTCTCCGTCGTAGAAGGCCACGTTGACAATGCCAAACATAAACAGCAGACACATACGCCAGGCAAAGCGCCCGGAGAAATTCTTGCCTTTCTGCTGCTGGTTGTCGTTCATGATGAAAAAACTCAAGCCGAAGAGCATGGCGAAGATGCCGTACATCTTGCCAGAGAGCAGCCAGGCCAGCACATCGGCCACCGTCTGGTCAATCGCCAGCGTATGGACGATCGGATCCTCGGTGAAGATGTCGAAGTGCTCTACGGAGTGATACAGGATGATGCCGGCCACCGCGATACCTCTCAGAGCATCAGCCACATCGATTCGGGTGTTGGGGAGATTGCGGGATTTATACATCTTTATATTGATTTGACGCTGCAAAGATACGAATAATTGCGAAAAACTCCAAATTTCTGGGATGATCAGTACAAATATGTGACGAATGGTCTTCACGAACACTTCGACAGGGAGCATCGGAGCCTTCAGACATCGGTTAAAGTCATTAAAGTCACTAGTCATTAGTCATTAAGGGGTAAGAGAAAAGAGGTTTTAGATTATATTATTATATATATTATAATATATATAATAATATAAATTAATAGAAATCTAAGAAGAGACATGCGAAGTGCTTAATGACTAATGACTAGTGACTATCATGACTGAATGAGTTCCTCGAAATAAGAGACGGCAGTTTAGTGAGTAAGGGATGCCTGGAATGGGTGTAAAGGATAGGGAGTTATATAGATAAAGTCCTATCCTTTATAAGGTTAGGAGGCATCAGTAACGGAGTTAACAGGCATTACTAACAGGGTTAAGTGGCAGGGGGTAATGTCACACCCCTCCTCGCTCGAGTTTTGCTCGCTTGCTACCGCTTATAGGAGGGACGCAAGAACTTAGGAGGGAAAGAGGTTACTCTAAGGGCAGAAAATCTGTGAGATCTGTGAGAGATTAAAAACAATCGCCCATCTGGGTGAAAACGGAACTAAGTATTTAATCAAAGAGAGCCACTTATGTCAGCGGCTCTCTTTATCATTCACGGCTCATTCATATCGAATTGATTGTCTTTTGCAGTTCTTCCAGGAATCGGGCGGCGTGCGAGCCGTCCATCTGGGCGTGGTGGAACTGGAATGAGATGGGGAGCGTGGTCTTCAGCCAGCCCCTGCGGTAACGGCCCCATGCCAGGAAGGGATTGGTGTAGATGCCGCTGTACTGATTGACGATGCAGTCGAGTTCCGTGCCATTCACTGCCGACGTGCCGACTATCACGGCCTCATCGTCTAAGATGTCCTGACAGGTCTGTCTGATGGTCTCTGTCAGATGCAGGTAATTGGCATTAAACTGCTCCAGATCGTCGCTGACGGCAACGTCGCAGAAACTGAGTCCGCCCTTGATATTATCTACGATCATGTTGATGGCCATGCGGTCGTATTTGTACAGTTTCCCGTTATGCGGCAACATGTAGAACTCCTCTATCCCCGATGCCGCCTTGCCGATGCACCAGCAGAGCAGCATGTTGAATTTCAGCCCGCGTCGCCGACTGATCTTACAGAGCCGCGTCACGTCAAAGGTCTTGGTGAGTGTCACCATCGGCATGGGCGACTTCATCCACAACTCGAAGGCGATGGCACGATTGGTATCTTTGGGATTAACTTCCTGCTTCATCTTATGATTGGTTTGACGCTGCAAAGTTACAAATAGTTGGGGAATACACCAAATTTTGGGGATATTCTGCATGTTTTTGTGATAAACAGTATCAGTTGCTGTTGTTCATGCGCTCCTGTTCGGCTTTACCTGCACCTGTGCCTTTATATTTGCTCTT
>ONPM01000070.1 GCA_900319715.1 uncultured Prevotella sp. | reverse complement strand
TGCCAGTAGCTGAGCCATATTCTGCTGCAAGAAGTAATCCTTGACTTCAGGTTCGCTGTCAATCCACATCTCTGAGCAGTCCTGCATCATCTGGAGGGCAGAATAGAGTTTCAGCCGTCCTTCGCTGTCGCAGGTGCTTGTTGTTACTTTGTATTTTAAACTGTACATATATTTTTTAT
This sequence comes from uncultured Prevotella sp., assembly GCA_900319715.1. Taxonomy (GTDB): domain Bacteria; phylum Bacteroidota; class Bacteroidia; order Bacteroidales; family Bacteroidaceae; genus Prevotella. The sequence continues at coordinate 15,541 of ONPM01000070.1, read as the reverse complement.
GCAGATAAATTGGAATTTACTTCAATAAACCATATAAGAATATATCGTAAATAATGCCTCCTTTAATCACTGCTTTGCGCATGACTCCTTCTTGTATAAAACCATTCTTTAGTAAAATGTGCTGAGATGCGAAATTGGGATGAAAGACATTTGCTGTAATTCGATTGAGACCAAGTTCCTTTATTGCAATCTCACACACTTGTCCCACAGCCTGGTTCGCCGTCAAGCCTGTATATATCTGCTTTTCGTTCAACGGAAACACTACCAACAATCTTCCCATCTACGACCATTGCGCGAAAAGTTCCGTCAATGCCCTCACTATTGGCAACCATATTCAGCCACCAATTAGCATCATCTTCCGTGTAAGGACTCGGCAATCTGTCTGACAAGTATGTCCTATCAACGGCATTGCATAATTCTATCAGTTCTTTTTTGTCAGCCAATGACCATTTACGCAATTCTACTTTCATACTTCTAAATTCCGATTTATCCGGTTACACTTCTATCTTCTTGATTACTTTGGCAGGAACGCCACCAACAATGGTATTCGGTTCCACATCCTTTGTCACTACTGCACCAGCGGCTACCACGGCTCCATCGCCGATAGTCACTCCTGCAAGCACAGTGGCATTGGCTCCAATCCATACGTTTTTGCCGATGTGTATGGGAGCATACGACATACTCTGACGCTTGGCCGGGTCAAGGTCGTGATTGATGGTTGCCAGCACGACATTGTGACCTATGAGTGCACCCTCGTCGATGGATCGTGCAGCTGCTCTGGAGTATGATACTTGCCGTTAATCTCTGCTGTTATCTTCAGTGCCTCCTGCGACAGCTGATGGAACATCATGTGGACATCACCGCCGCCAACGACGGGTTTGCCCGATGCCATGTAATCACGAAATTCTTGTATGGTCATATTCTGTCTGTTCAATGTCGTTCTCATTTGCGTGGGCAAAGTTACGAAAAATATTCAGATTATGGCACATTTCGGCATAAAAAAAATAGACCGACAGCACCTTGATGATGCTGTCAGTCCGATGGAGAGATGTAAGTTTCTGTTCAGATGACGATCGGCCCGTGGCCCATGCACGAGGTGGTGCTGATGGCCGTCAGGAAGGCCGTGAGCGCGGCTACTAGAACCTTCACCGCCAACTCGATGATACGTTGTTTCTTCATACGATTTTCGTTTTTTTTCGAGGAATGAGGAAGGAGATTACTCGGTGGTGCGGTGGTGCGGGGGACAGCCTCGGAGGGGTTAGGGGTGGTCTGAACAACGGCTAATGCTCGCTTGTCAAGCCATAGAACTGGCGCTTCTTCAGACCACCCCGCCCTTCGGGCTCCCCTCCTGACTCAGGAGGGGAAGAGGTTACTCTTTCGGCAGAAAACTCTGCGCTTAGACCTTCCGCACTTAGTCTATTCTCGTACCTCCGTACCCTCGCGCCCCCGCGCCCCCGAGATTCCTCGTACCTCCGCGCCCCCGCGCCCTCGAGATTTAGCCGTTGCCGCCGGAGGTATCGCCGCTGTCGGACTCGGGCTGCAGAGAGGTGTCGTAGGTCTCCTCGAAGACCACGTCCTTCACCAGCGACTTGGCCACGACATACTTCTGACTGATCTTGCCCTGCTTGTTCACCTTTTGTCCGACGACCACTCGCTCGGTCTCAGGCTGGAAGAGCACTCTTCGCGTGGTGATGGTCTGTGCGCCGCAGTCCTCCTTCTCGGTCGTTCCGATGCTCGAGAAGCCGACTTTGAAGATCCCGATGCCATCGAGTTTCACCTTCTGGCCCAGTTCGAAGAAGTGCTTCATGGCGCTGCCCAACTCATCGAGCACGGCCTTGATGTCGCTCTTCTTCACGCTCGCCTGCGTCTGGATGAAGTTGGCCAGTTCCTCGGTCTCGATGAAGTGCTGATCATAGACCGCCGTGGCGAACCACTTGCCATAGGCCGTAGACTCATCGTTCTTGTTTTGGATTTTCTTGAATTTCTGACTCATAATGTTTTCCTTTCTTTGTTTTTCATGGTATTAGACTCTTTTGCTGCGATCTGCACCGGGTCGCCGCCTCCCGCTTGTCTAGAGGTGAGTGGGTGAGAGGGTGGGTGGTGAGAGAATAGTCCGTTGGCGCCTTTTGGAAGATCCTTCACGCTTCACGCTTCACTTTCACTTTCAACACTGCAAAGTTACGGACTTTTTTCGATTTCAGCCGATTTTCAGCACAAACTCCGCGAATTGAGTATTTTCTTCCCCTCCTGAGTCAGGAGGGGTGCCCGGACGGGCGGGGTGGTCTGAACAAGGGGATAATTCCGCACTCGGACTCTCCCCCTAACAGGGGAGCCGGAGAGGTCTCATTGGCGCTTGTTCAGACCACCCCGCCTATCGGCTCCCCTCCTAACTTAGGAGGGGAAGAGATTACTTCCAAGCCTCGCTACGATGCCTTGCACACCTCACTCCGATGCCTTCCACACCTCGCGGCAATGCCTTGCACACCTCGCGGCGATGCCTCCTTTGCTTTGTGCTGATGCCTTCCGCTATAGCGTGGGAAGCATTCCCCCGAAGGTTACGGACTATTCCCGTCGGCCGTGCCGTCTATCAGGACGGTTGGTAGCTTGTCCAGGCTCCGTCTGCTATGTGCCCATGCCGGACTTCAAACATAACATTGTAACAATGTAACTTTGTAACATTAAGCCCATGCCGATGTGCAGACTACTAGTTTATAAATATATAATAATTATAATTATTATATATTCTAATATCCCTACATCCATAATTTGAAAATCCTTAATGTTACATTGTTACAAAGTTACAATGTGACACTGATTTGTCTTTTTGTCTTTTTATTTGGATATTAGGATAATTCTTCGTACCTTTGCACAAAAATGTATAACTATGGCGAAAACAAAGACAGCCAGGGAAGAACTGGCATGGATAGAGAGAACATTCTTCAAGGGAGCGAGCCTGGCAAAGGCGATCGGGCTGGAGGGTGAGGCGCGCAGGGATTACAGGCTTGCGCAGGTGGAGCGACTGCTGTCGGATATGCGCATGGGCGGTCCGCTGGCGATGTATCTGTCGGACCGTTTCTGGACGGCAGCCGAGGGTCGTGAGCCGATGCCTTGGGAGGATACCCCCGCGACACCCGAGACGGGCTATCTGACCAACCCGCTGTTGTCGCTGGAGGAACAGCAGACGCTGACCGACAGTGAGATGGGCCGACTGCGGCTGATACTGGAAGTGGCAGGGCTTTGTCATGACCTGAGCCTGCACTTCACGTTCGACCTGAAGGAGGCTTTCGGCATGAGGAAGAATGACTTCCTAGTGTCGAACAAACGGCTGGTGGAGTGGGTCTCCACGACGCCCTATGAACAGATCGCGATGCACACGGCCTACATCATGAAGAAGCGCGCCATCAGAAGGTATGAATACAGTTGTTACCAGCCTGCGCAGGACGCGTTGGCCGAACTGTTCTCTTCGGAGTATATTACGCTGATTCGCGAGCCCAACGATACGAAGATCCCCCCTCGCGACTATGTGCGCATCATACTCGACGAGATGCTTCGCATAGAGCGGCACTGGCAGCGCGGGCGCAGACTGAAACTGAGACCCGACGTGGTGATACTGCACGATGAGATCTACGGCGTGGTGCCCCGTCAGTTTGATAAGGGAGTGCTGCAGGCTGCCCAGGATCTCTTCGACTACATGGACTCGGAATTGTACGGCCGGCTGGTGGAGGCCGATGATTTCACCGCCGGCGAGGTGATGGACCGCTTTGCCGCCAAGGTGCGCGAGGTGCGCGCCCAGTATTTTGCCGAAGGCTGGATTGAGGACGGTTCGCTGGAGTTCAGTTATCTGATGGCTCACGCCGAACGTTGCGGGGAGGGCTTTTGGCGCGAGGAGGACGGCTTATGATGAGCAGCAACCGCCAGGAATACGGCTCGGCAGCAGAGTGGCTGTCGGCCCTCAGGCGCGACGAGGCTTGGCTTCGTCAGGAGCAGATACTTCAGCAATCTTCGCCCGACGATTATGAGACTCATCTTGCTGTTGCCAAAAGAAGGAGCGTCGGCAGCCTGCTCTTCGAGTATTGGGAAATCTATCACCAGGCGGAGCCGGCTCTCTGTGAGGTGTGGGATATCGCCGAACTCACACTGCCCAAACTGAAGATGCAGGCCATCGGCATGCTCTCGCTGGAGTGGCTGGAGCAGCATGCAGAGCCTGCTGATCAATCAAAGGGCGCGAAAAAGCAAAAGAAAGCGCAGGCCGGTACGCCTCAGAAACCCCGAGAGACGATGACCCTTGGCAAGAAGAGTGGTGTGACGGATGGTCACATGACGATACTCTATCATAAACTGGTTAGGGAGAAATGGATTGAAGGCAACGAAGCAGACTTCAAGGCCCTGTTCTCTGGGGAGAGAGACGAGGACTGCGAATTGACATGGAAAGGCTTGTTTGGCAAGGGTACGCTGGTGGAGTTGTTCAGGCAGTTTGTAGATGCAGGCCTCGTAACGGTCGCTGACGGATTTACGCTGCCGGCTATTCTCGAAGGGCACTTCAAGGATGCCAATGGAGCGTGGCTCACTGGATTAGACAAGGGTAACAGTGCCAACGATAAGGCCCTGCCTATTATTAAAGAATGTATAAAGTTGCTGAAGGCCAGCCCCGACCAGTTGATTCGTGGCGGCTATGATGACGATGATGATTTCAAGTCGGAATACGACCCATACGACCATCAAGACCTGAATCTGCACAAGCGATAATCGGGTGTAAATGACTGCTTTAGGGAATCCCTTAGGGAAACCCAAACTTTTTTTGAAAAATTTTCGCACATAGCGGAATCTCTTGAGACACAAGGGGTTCCGCTTTTCTGTTTTGTCGGCCTGTAGAGGCTGGCATGGCCTTTCCCTAGCGTTTTCCCTAAAGATTTCCCTAAAATCAGCGGGGTTGTTCGGGTATTACGGAGGTTGCCTCGAAAACGAGATCACTTCCACCGAACCACTTTAAGACCCCGCCCTAAGGAAGCGGTAACGAGAAAAAATATGGCAAGACATTTAGTTCAAGGTAAGCGAATTTACGACAAGTTGAAGAATCAGGCTCGCCAGCAACTGGCTCTGATCAACAAGTGCAGGATGCACAGACAAGGAGGCAAGGGAACAGCGGACCAGCCTTTCTATGTACAGTTTCTTAACCGCTGACAAACATTATTAATCTGGGACGACAGCAGGATGCGGGAAGTCTCGCGAGTGAAAAGGATCCAATTTCAGCACTTGCCGAATCTCGCTAAAGTTTCAGAAAACAATGAATCCACAGAAATTCCAAGAACAGATTTTAAACAACGCAGTCCAGATGGACGCCAGTGTTAACTTCCAGTTGAACGGCAATATGTTGATCGTGCCGTGCCCGTGGGAGGATGACAAGCAGGTAACTAACGGTGAGCGCGTACGCTATCGGGGCGGTATCGAGGTGGATGCCGACGGTCGCACCAGAGTGAAGCGCTACAAAGATGGCAGCAAGGGACCACTCCACGAGACCCTCTACGAGACAGCTCACGGAGCAGTGAAGATTACACGTCCCATCTATCGTAAAAGTGATAGTTGCGGTCACAGAGCCGGTGAGAGACGTATGGATGAGGAATTCGTCTATGTGACGTTCAAGTTCCCGAAAAAATATGGGCTGGCTCTGACCAAGGCGCTCTACGAGGAGGAGGCCGACGAGATTATGTCTTACTTTAAAACAAGGAAGGAGAAAACAATATGGAAATGATTTTGGAGCGATTGATAGCACTCAACACACGTCAGACTAAGGAGCAGACAAGGGCATTCATCAAGGAATGCCCGCTCCAAGACTACGATGCACTTACTCAGTCACCTCGACTGAAACAGATGGCAGAACGTATCAATGCCACTCAGGATGATGAACAACAGCGTAAATTGAAGTCATGGTTGCCATTCCGATGTCCGCACTATACGAGGTTCCGTGATGACTATCGGGATCGTGAGCATATCGTGGCTGAGAGTTTCACTTGGCAGACTTGCATCGATATTGATGACCCTGAGTTGGTGGAGAAGGCCAACGAGATGTCTGAACGGCTCGATATCGAGGCTGGCGGCCAGTGGCAGGGGCTGATGCTCCATAAGGATTACAGCATCCGTCGCAAACTGCACATCGATATTCGGTTGCCGATGGGTATGACCGTGCCAGAGGCTCAGCGTGAGTACTGTAAGGCTCTTGGTGTTGAGTGTGATACATCATGCTTTACCCCTGAGAGGTTCATCTATATTTCGCCCGCCGATTTTGAAATCTATCGTGCCGATGGTTGGTACGCTCAGCTTTCAGAAGAGGAGGTGGCTGCGAGAAGAAAGGCCTATACCGATAGAGGACTCTCGATAGATGGTCGTACTGAGGATGGCAGTTACTATGATCCCGGAGCCGCAGAACGCTTGCTACCGGAGGGACGCAAGAACAAGGGAATGTCGGAGGCGGCAGCCAGTTCCTCCCCTAAGTTAGGGGAGGTTAGGAGGGGTCTGAACGCGGGAATGACTGAGGCTGAACTTGCGCCCGTTCAGACCACCCCGCCTATCGGCACCCCTCCTGACTCAGGAGGGGAAAGAGATTACCCTCAGGCGTTCAAATCTATTCCTTATGCCAATATTATCAGCGAGTTCTGGCGCAGGACGGGTGGTGAACCCTCAGAAGGTGAACGCAACAAACGACTGCACCAGTTGGCGGCTAATCTGAGGGCTATCTGCGATAACAATGAGGAGTGGCTGCTGGAGGTGATGCCTAAGTTCGGGTTGTCGGCTCAGGAAATGAAGAGCATTATTCATTCGGCCTGCAAGGAACCCACCAAGGGTTCTCGGCTGATAGACCAGATAGTAAGTGCGCTCGAAATGGGTATTTCCTCAGATGAAATTGAGGATGCCGAGGCTGTGGCTGCTGAGACTGGCGTAAAAGTCAATGTCAAGGCCTTGCCAATCGGTTTGAAAGAATCGCTGGCAGGTGTGCCTGTGACGATGCACATGCCCGTGCTCTGTGGTGTGCTGCCGATTGCAGCGGCCTACGCAGATCAAGTGCAGATTCAGTATTGTGACGGCAACTTGCAGCACTTGGGGTTGATGTCTATCATCCGAGGTGAGCAGGCTTCTAACAAATCGGTGGTGAAGAATGCCGTTGATGTCTGGAAACGTCAGTTCGACGAAGAGGATGCCCTTGCACGCAAACGTGAAGAGGAATGGAAGGAGCGTAAGAAAAGCCGCAAGGCCAATGAAAAGGCTCCTGAAGACCCGAAGGTATTGATTCGAATGGTGCCGGTGACGGTTTCGTGTTCTACGCTGTTGAAGCGTTTCAAGAATGCCCAAGGGCATACTATCTATTCCTTTGGAGAAGAACTTGACACCCTCAGAAAAACCAACGGAGCTGGTTCGTGGTCTAGTAAGTACGACATCTATCGCCTAAGCTTTGATAAGGGAGAGTGGGGGCAGGATTACAACTCGGATGCCGCAGAGTCGGGAGTGGTAAAGGTGGCCTATAACTGGACGATGCTCGGAACCAACGGGGCCATGAGGAAGTGCTTCAAGTCGGACAATATCGAGAACGGTCTTTCTAGCCGAATCCTTGTGGCTGAAATGCCAGACAGCAGCTTCTCGAAGATGCCCAAGTTTGGCCGTCGTTCAGCAGAGGATGAAGCCAAGATACAGGAGGCTGTGACCCGTCTGCGTTCGTTCTCTGGTCTCGTTGACACCCCTCGTTTACGTCGTGCCATCGAAGAGTGGGTAGAAGCCAAACGTGTAGAAGCAGCAAAGGATATCGACCACGTGAAGGACACCTATCGTAAACGTGCTGCCGTGATTGGTTTCCGTTGTGGGGTGATCTTTCACTTGCTGTCTGGCAAAGAGCGTGAGACGAAGCAATGTCTGGATTTTGCGCTGATGATGGCCGATTACTGTTTGATGGAGCAGATCAAGACCTTCGGTGAGGCCCTGCAGAGTCAGTATGTAGATGCCAGTGAGGAGTGCCAGCGATATGGAGCCAACCACTCCGTGTTTGACCAACTTGCACCAACCTTCACCATCGATGACCTACGAGCCTTGAAACGCGGCTATTGCTCTGAAACAGCCATGCGTATGATTATCTCTCGTTGGATGCGCGACGGCTGGATTAGCAAGACCGACCGCCACCACTGGAGTAAGGTAAAAGTGAATAGTGAAAAGTGAAAAATTTGCTTCCGCTATGTGACAATGTAACTTTGTAACAATGTAACATTAAGGTCATTCAAGATTATGGAACTGATATTAGAACGAATAGCAAAACGTAAGACCTACACAATAGGTAGGCTCTATATCCGCCGCCAGGTGATGGATGAATATCTGCCCGGCACAGCCGATGATTATTTCTGCGACACGCTGGAACCCACTTGGCGTGACTATGCCAATGGTGCCTATAAGGTGAAAGGCCGCTCGGCCATCCCGGAAGGCCGCTATGCCGTGGTTATCTCGTGGAGTCCGAAGTTCAAGCAATGGTTGCCTATCCTGCTCGGAGGCCCCGAGTTCAACCGCAAATGGCAAGGCATCCGCATCCATGCCGGCAACACCGCCGAAGACACCGAAGGCTGCATCCTCGTAGGCAAAAATCGCCTGGTAGGCCAAGTGCTCGACTCGCGCTTCTGGCTTCATCGGCTGAAGCAGAAGATCGTCGAGGCCAAGGGTAGGGGTGAGCCCGTCTGGATCACCATTAGATAAATGTTTCTCACATCATCTGCCGCCGATAATCCATCGTGACTATCGGCGGCATTTTATTATTAGATCTCTCTTCCAAGTGGAATCTATATGATCAAGCAGGATCTATTTGCCCACGCAAAAGTGTGTAAAGATATTTTCTAATACTTCGTTGGTCAAAATGCGGCCCTCGCCGGTGATATCTGCAAGGTCATCTAAGACAAGTTTCAGATCCTCAGAGACCAAATCCCCACTCAGGCCAGACTCCAGGGAGGACAGGACTCGGGAGAGATTTTCTTGGGCACTGAGCAAGGAATGGTATTGACGTGCCGAACTGACGATGATGTCCTGTTCGGTAAGTTCGGGGATGTCGGCGGCCTCGAAGATGGCTTGCTCAAGTTGATCGAGGTTGGTGCCTTGCTTGGCGGAAATCCGCAGGAGGTTGGAGGTTTGAGATTTGAGGTTTGAGGTTTGAGGTTTGACGTTGGAGGTTTCTTGCGTCCCGATGGTAGCAAGCGAGCAAAACTCGAGCGGAGGTTGGGTGGCGGATTGGATGTCGATTTTGTTTTGAATGATAATCAGTGACTTGCCTTCGCAGCGCTCAAGCATTTCTTGAACGTCTTCCGTGGTGGGTTCGGCATCGATGAGCCATAGCACGATGCGGGCTTTCTGGATAGCGGCATAGGTGCGGCTGATGCCTATCTGTTCAACTTCGTCAGTGGTCTGACGGATGCCGGCGGTGTCGATGAAACGGAAGGTGACGCCGTGGAGGTCGATCACATCTTCAACAGTATCGCGCGTAGTCCCGTGTACGGAGGAAACGATAGCCCGGTCATCACGTAGCAGTCTGTTCAGGAGCGTTGACTTGCCCACGTTGGTTTTGCCGACGATGGCTACGGGGATGCCGTTTTTCAGGGCTTGGCCGGTTTCGAAGGATTGGGAAAGGCGGGTGATGCGATTGTTGATTTTATTCGCAATATCAAGGAGTTCGCTACGGTCGGCAAATTCAAGGTCTTCGTGGTCGGAGAAGTCCAGTTCGAGTTCGAGCAGCGAGGTGAGTTTGAGGAGTTGTTCGCGGAGTTGTGAGAGTTCGGAAGAGAAGACTCCTCGGAGTTGTGACATGGCAATCTGGTGGGTGGCTTTGTTGCCGGATGCGATGAGATCGGCCACGGCCTCGGCTTGTGAGAGATCCATCTTGCCGTTGAGGAAAGCCCGCTGGGTATACTCACCGGGATTGGCCATGCGGCAACCGTGCTGGATGAGTAGTTCCAAGACTTTATTTAATATATAGCGGGAGCCGTGACAGGAGATTTCTGCGCTGTCTTCGCCGGTGTAGGAGTGGGGGGCGCGGAAGACGGAGACCAGCACTTCGTCGATGAGGTTGGAGGTTTGAGGTTTGAGGTTTGAGGTTTGAGATTTGAGGTTTGAGGTTGGAGGTTGAGGGTTTGAGGTTTTTTCTACGATGTGGCCGTAGTGGATGGTGTTGGGCTGGGCATTCGTGAGGTCTTTGGAGAAGATACGTGAAAGAATCTCAAGTGTCTGAGGGCCTGAGATTCTGATGATGCCGAGGGCACCACCTGGAGCGGTGGCAAGAGCGCAAATCGTGGAGGTTTGAGATTTGAGGTTTGAGGTTTGAGATTTATCGAGTAGGCTGCTCATTTTTAGTCGCTTTTACTATTTTGGTGAGTACTCCCATAATCCTGTTCCAATCCTTATAAAAAGACTCGAACAGCACGTCATCCAGATAATCTGTTTTGTGCAACAGGTCAATCCAGAATCCTGATTCAGTAGTTTCTTTAAGTGCGATGTTCATTTTATTGCAGAAATCAGCCCTGCTCTGAGCATTTTTCCCTTCAAAAGTATTCGCCCCGATACTGGTTCCTGAACGAAAGAGTTGTTTGGACATGATATATTCATGCTTCTCTTCTGTCAAATACTTATAAAGCTTGACAATTCGAATTGCAAACTCACTCGTTATTTCATAAACATTATTCTCCACTCTATCCATAAACCTCAAATCTCAATCCTCAAATCTCAATCCTCCAACCTCAAACCTCAATCCTCAATTCTCAAACCTCAAACCTCAATCCTCAAACCTCAAACCTCAAATCCTTTCTAGTACTTTGCTGATGAGGGTGTCGATGGAGTTCTTGTATTCGGTGTTCATCTCCGTGGTGTAGCGGTTGGCGATGACCATGCAACAGGTCATGGCACGATGGCCGAGCAGGGAGGCGAGACCGGCTACGGCAGACGATTCCATCTCGAAGTTGCAGACCTTCATATCGCCGTATTCGAAGGCCTCGATCTTCTCGTTCTGCTGGGGATCGGCGATGTCGGCACGGAGCACGCGACCCTGCGGGCCATAGAATCCTCCGCAGGAGATGGTGTAGCCGCGCACCATATCGTCTTGGGCAATCTGATTGATGAGTTCCTCGTCGGCGATGGAAACGTAGGGTGCGCCCTTGATGGGATCCCATTGCATGTGTTCGCAGAAGGCACGCTCCATATCGATGTCGCAGACCACGTTACGGCCAGCATAGTAGTTCAGCAGGCCATCGAAGCCGATGCTCTTCACCGAAGCGATGAACGAGCCCGTGGGCGTGAATGGCTGCAAGCCTCCACAGGTACCGATGCGCACCATCGTCAGCGTACGATGCTCGTCACGTTCCTCACGGGTCTGGTAGTCGATGTTGGCGAGGGTATCGAGTTCGTTGACCACGATGTCGATGTTGTCGCAGCCGATGCCGTGACTCTGAACGGTGATGCGCTTGCCCTTGTACATACCCGTGATGGTATGGAACTCACGGCTGCTGACCTCGCACTCTTTCGAGTCGAAGTGGGCGGCCACGGTGTCTACCCGGGCAGGATCGCCCACGAGGATCACACGGTCGGCCAGTTGTTCTGGCTTCAGATGGAGGTGGAAACAAGAGCCGTCGTTGTTGATGATCAGCTCTGATGCGGGGAATGTTCTTTTACTCATAGACTTTTAGTTTTATTTGATGATGTTGTTTTCTTCGTTACGGATCTGCTTTTCCAGCGAACGGATATTGTTGCGGAGCGTCAGGGACTGCTCTTCGTTGTGGAGGATGATGTCGCGGAGCAGACTGCGCCCGTTCTCATCAGCCCGGACATAGCGGTCGCGCGACTTCTGAAGATCGGCCTCGAGAGTAGAGAGACGCTCGCGGGCCTTGAGCAGTTCACGGTAGTGGTTGGCTGCCGTGGGAGAGCGGAAGTCGCGGACGCTGGAGTAGGTGAGGCGGTCGTTGATGACGATGGCCGTATTGGCTTCTGTAGCGTTGTCCGCGGTCGGCTGACTGTCGTTCGTGAAGACGGCCTTCAGACGCTCGAGAGCAGCACGGCGCTCAGAGCCGTTACCCCAGGTGTCGGCGATGCGGGTGATGTCGGCAAAGTCGCGTATCTGCTGTTCGGTGAATCTCGAAGGATCGTAGGAACGCCGTGTCTCAGGCAGGATGAAGATGTAGACGCACACCTTTCCCTCCGGCTGACGACGGTCACTGACGAAGTAGCCGATGCCGCTCTGCTCGTCGGCCGCATACATGTAGTCGTTGGCTTCGGAGTTGAAGGGCATGCCGATGTTCTCAGGCTTGAGGAACGCGCCGCTGCGGGAGTCGTAGCGGGTGAAGAAGATGTCGTAGCCGCCGATGCTCTCCTCGCCGCGGGCGGCAAAGTAGAAGGTGATGCCGTCGTTCATCATGAAGGGGTAGTCGGCCTCGTCGATGCCTTCGCTGAGTCCGTTCATCAGTATGGGTTCTCCCCAGCGGTCACCGAGTTTGTCGGAGGTGAAGATCTGCCGGATGCCGTTCTTGTCGGCTTTGCCGAAGTAGGCTTTGTTGCCCATCTCGTTGAGATAGATGTAGCCGTCGGCCTTGATGCCCTTGAACTGGCTTGCGGTCATGATCTTGCCCGTCTCGGAGGAGAGGACGTAGTGGGAGAGGAACTGGCTCTTGTCGGTGACGATGCTGTCGATGATGACGATCTGCTGTGTCATCTCACGCATGTTCGTGATGCGAGGATCCTCCTGCGGCTCCTCCACCACAACCACGACGGGTTTCTTCACCGGCCGCTTCTTTTTCTTCTGCGCGTTCAGCGAGAGCGGCAGAAGGAGCGCTAATGAGAGTATCGCAAACTGTCTGACGGTCATATCTTCAGGTTCTTCTGTTTCTTATTCTTCGATGAGTTTGTTATTCCTCAATGAGTTTGTTGTCGGTTTCGAGGGCACTCCAGATGCTGTAGCGCACTTCGGGGTTCAGTTGTTCGAGACGGTCGTAGATCTGCTTGATGTCCGTGCGGTGAGAGTTGGTCTCGTAGGGACAGAGCTTCTGTTGTTTCTGATAGCCCTGCAGTTTGGCGTAGGCCTTGATGTCGGCCTCAGGAATGAGGCACAGCGGACGAATGATCGTGAGCGGCATCTTGCGCATCTTCAACAGGGCGGGCATCGTGCCGAATCGGCTCTGGAAGCAGAGGTTCATCAGCGCCGTATGGATGAGATCGTCCTGATGGTGGCCGAGGGCAATCTTGTTACAGCCGAGTTCTTGTGCCAGATTGAACATTACCTTGCGGCGGTTCCACGAGCATAGAAAGCAGGGCTGCTTTTGGCGTCTTTTGAACTTTGAACTTTGAACTTTGAACTTGATGATTTCATTGTCCGCAGCATTGTTCTCGTCAAAGACCTCGAAGCGGGTTGTCTTTACGTGGAGCTTCACATCCAGAGCATCGCAGAACTGTTGCAGATAACTCGTATCCGTCTCGTAGTGGATGTTCTCCATACGGACGTGCAGAGCCTCGACGCTGAATCGCGGGTGGTCTATCTTCGCACGCTTTGCTAAGAGTTCGGTCAGCAGGAGTGAGTCTTTGCCGCCAGAGAGCCCCACGAGGATGCGGTCATCATCTTCGATCAGATGATAAGTAGCCATCGCCTTGACGAACCGTTCTTTCAAGCGCTTCTCCAGGCGACGGCTCTCTATATCTGATGAGGACTTCATAAAGCTTAACGCTCAAACCTCAAATCTCAAACCTCAAATCTCAGGCCTCTTTCAGGTGCTTATCCATATTCAGGGCAGCACGACGGCCATCACCCATAGCGAGGATCACCGTTGCACCACCGCGAACGATATCACCACCGGCGAAGATCTCAGCACGCGACGACTGCATCTCCTCAGAGACGGCAATCGTGTTCTTACGGCCAAGTTCGAGACCGGGGATTGACTTGGGAACCAGCGGATTAGGCGATACACCGACAGCCACGATAACCTGATCGACATCGAGTGTGACGGTCTTACCCTCAACGGGCACAGGCGAACGACGGCCTGATGCATCGGGCTCACCCAATTCCATCACCTGCAACACAGCCTGCTTCACGGCACCAGTCTCATCGGCGATGTACTCGATAGGATTGTGGAGCGTCAGGAAGTTGATACCTTCCTCCTTGGCGTGCTTCACCTCCTCCAGACGGGCAGGCATCTCCACCTCAGAACGACGATAGACGAGTGTGACCTCGGCACCCAGACGCTTAGCCGTACGGCAGGAGTCCATAGCGGTGTTACCACCACCCACCACGAGCACGCTCTTGGCAGGATTCAGTGGCGTATCGGTCTTCGGGTTGGCAGCATCCATCAGGTTCACACGAGTGAGATACTCGTTGGAAGACATGATGTTGATCGAGTTCTCACCTGGGATATTCATGAAGTTGGGCAGACCAGCACCAGAGCCTACGAAGATTCCCTTAAAGCCTTGTGCCTCAAGCTGTTCGACGCTGATGGTCTTTCCCACAATCACGTCAGTCTGGAAGTGAACACCCATCTTGGCGAGGTTCTCGATTTCCACATCCACGATCTTGTTGGGCAGACGGAACTCTGGGATACCATACTTCAACACACCACCGATCTCGTGCAGAGCCTCGAAGACGTACACATCGTAGCCTTTCTTCACCATATCGCCAGCGAACGAAAGACCGGCAGGGCCTGAACCCACGACGGCAATCTTGATGCCGTTGGCAGGAGCAATCTCAGGCAGACTGATATTTCCGCTCTCACGCTCGAAGTCTGCGGCAAAACGCTCCAGATAGCCGATAGCCACAGCGGGCTCGTTCATCTTCAGATGGATACACTTGCTCTCGCACTGCTTCTCCTGCGGACAAACACGACCACAGACAGCGGGCAGGGCAGAGGTGTTCTTCAGCACCTTGGCAGCAGCGAGGAACTGGCCACGCTCGATGTTTTTGATGAACGACGGGATATTGATGTTCACAGGACAGCCTTCGACGCAAGTAGGCTTGGCGCAGTCCAGACAACGCTTGGCCTCGGTCATCGCCATCTCCTTCGTGAGGCCGATATTGACTTCCTCCGTACGGGTGGTAGCACGATAAACGGGATCGAGTTCAGGCATCACCACGCGCTCAATCTGCGTGCGCTCCTTCGGCTTCATCGAAGCACGAAGCGCCTTACGCCACTCGGCATCACGATCAGTCAGCACATCAATCGTATCGTTAGTAGGATCGCTGTCCATCACCACGTCTGTGGCGGCAGCAGATTCTTCACTCTTCACTCTTAACTCTTCACTGTCCAGGTGCTCCTCGTAGTGGGCCAGCTCTTCCTGCTCCTCACGCTTGAAGGTACCCATGCGCTTGAACATCTCGTCCCAGTCGACCAATGCACCATCAAACTCAGGACCATCGATGCAGACGAACTTCGTCTTGCCACCGATTGTCAGTCGGCAGGCGCCACACATACCCGTACCATCCACCATGATCGTGTTCAGCGATACTTCGCAGGGGATATTGTGCTTCTGAGCCGTGAGGTTCGAGAACTTCATCATGATGGGA
>ONPM01000021.1 GCA_900319715.1 uncultured Prevotella sp. | reverse complement strand
ATATAATCTATGTTAATATTGTGAAATATCACGATATTTGTTAACATAATCGCGGCTTCCTTTTAAGAATTCCATTATCTTTGCACCTAGAATAAGACAAATCAATGAAGAAAAGTACGATTTGGATCATAGCGACCATCATGGGACTCTCATTCCTGGGACTTCTCATCTTGCAGATCTCCTATATTGAGGAGATGGCGAAGATGAAGAAGGAGCAGTTCGACGAGTCTGTGTATCGTAGCCTTTATCAGGTCTCCCGTAATCTGGAGATGAACGAGACGCAGCGCTACCTCATGAAGGATGTTCAACAGACGGAGCGGAAAGCCTTCAAACAGGATTCTGTGACGGTCGACGGTCTTGACGGCACGGTACGTCAGAGTCATCAGTTCGCTGTGGCAGCCGATGACGGCACGGTCTATAGTTCCTTTGAACTGAAGACGTTCGCCATCAAGCCAGCCAACGTACCCAAGGCCATGATCCTGCGGACAGACAAGAACTCCATCTCCGAGGCCTCGAAATCGTTGCAGGAGATAGTGCGTAACCGTTATGTCTATCAGAAGGCATTGCTCGACGAGGTGGTCTACAAGATGCTCTATACTGCCAGCGACAAGCCTCTGAAAGAGCGTATCAATTTCAAAGTGCTCGATCGTGATATCAAGGTAGAACTGATGAACAACGGTATCAATATCCCTTACCACTTCCGTGTGGAGACGGCAGACGGCCGCGAGGTGTACCGTTGTCCTGACTACAGCGAGGAAGGTGAGGGGTACACCTACAAACAGACGCTCTTCAACAACGACCCGTCGCCCAAGATGGGTGTGGTGAAGATCCACTTCCCTAACATGAGTGCCTACATCTTCTCCAGTGTGCGGTTCATGATCCCTGCCGTCGTCTTTACAGTCGTGCTGCTCATCACCTTCATCTTCACCATTTATATCATCTTCCGCCAGAAGCGCTATACGGAGATCAAGAATGACTTCATCAACAATATGACCCACGAACTGAAGACGCCTATCAGCAGTATCTCGCTGGCAGCACAGATGCTCAACGACGATGCTGTGAATAAGACGCCTGCGATGTTGAAACATCTGGGTGGTGTGGTCAATGACGAGTCGAAACGCCTGCGCTTCCTCGTGGAGAAGGTGCTGCAGATGTCGATGTTCGACAAACAGAGTGTATCGTTCAAGAAGAAGGAACTCGACCTCAACGAGTTGCTGGAGAACATTGCCTCGACGTTCTCGCTGCGAGTGGAGCATACGGGTGGTCATATCTATACGGAAATAGAGGCTGTCGACTCGGCCATCTTCGTCGATGAGGTGCACTTCCAGAATGCCATCACCAACCTCATGGACAATGCCGTGAAGTATCGCAAACCGGACCAGCCGCTCGACCTCTATATCCGTACCTGGAACGAGAAGGAACGTCTCTGCTTCAGCATCCGCGATACGGGTCAGGGCATCAAGAAGGAGAACGTGAAGAAGATCTTCGAGAAGTTCTACCGAGTGCATACTGGCAATGTCCACGACGTAAAGGGTTTCGGTCTCGGTCTGGCTTACGTGAAGAAGATCATCAACCTCCACGAGGGTGAGATTAAGTGTGAGAGCGAATTCGGAAAAGGTACGACCTTTACCGTTATACTGCCTGTATTAGAGGTGAGTGGTGAGAGGTAAGAGGTGAGAGAATAGTTAAAGGGCAGATAAAAATGAATGACTTCTATTATAGGAAACTGAATGTGTATCATAAGTCGATGCAACTTGTAGCCAATGTCTATCAGTTGTCTAAGGCTTTTCCTGAATGCGAGAAGTTTGGTCTCTCGAATCAAATTCAGCGTGCAGCAGTTTCCGTACCCTCGAATATCGCTGAGGGCATGGGGCGCTTCTCCAATAAAGAGCGTATTCATTTTCTTGAGATGGCAAATGGGTCGCTGATGGAAGTAATGTGCCAGTTAGAAGTGGCTCTTATCTTGCAATACATCTCTCAGCAGCAGTTCGATGAACAGGAATTGTTTATTTCGGAAACTACGAAGATGTTGGTAGGACTTAGAAAAAATTTTGAAGATAAAATAGTATAAACCCAGGTGTCCAGGTGGATGGCCAATGGTGCAGCAGAGTAATCTCTCACCTCTTACCTCTCACCTCTCACCTCTAAAAAGAATCAATTATGGACGACAAAATGAAAATCTTGCTTTGCGAGGACGACGAGAACCTCGGAATGCTGCTCCGCGAGTATTTACAGGCCAAAGGCTATGTGGCAGAACTCTGTGCCGACGGCGAGGCAGGCTTCAAGGCCTTCCTCAAGACCAAGTTCGACATCTGTGTGCTCGATGTGATGATGCCTAAGAAGGACGGCTTCACGCTGGCTCAGGAGATCCGTGCTGCCAGTCCCGATGTGCCCATCATCTTCCTCACCGCCAAGACCCTGAAGGATGATATCCTCGAAGGCTTCAAACTCGGTGCCGACGACTACATCACCAAGCCTTTCTCTATGGAGGAACTTGTGCTCCGTATCGAGGCTATCATGCGCCGTACCAAGGGTAAGAAGTCGAAGGAGTCGACCGTTTACCACATCGGCAGTTTCACCTTCGACACCCAGAAGCAACTGCTCTCTATCGGCGACACCCAGACGAAACTCACCACGAAGGAGAACGAACTGCTCGCCCTGCTCTGCTCTCACTCCAACGAGATCCTGCAGCGCGACTTCGCCCTGAAGACTATCTGGATCGACGATAACTACTTCAACGCCCGTTCGATGGATGTCTACATCACCAAACTGCGCAAGCACCTGAAGGCTGATCCGCAGATCGAGATCATCAACATCCACGGCAAGGGCTATAAACTCATTACGCCAGAGGAGGAGTAGTTTATTGTTTATAGTTTATTGTTTATAGTTTATAGATGATTACTATGAAGCAGTATATTGGGATTGCGCTGGTGGTTGCCGGCGCACTCCTTTTGATAGTGAGTTACATCGCAGGATGGACCTCCTCTAACCTCGTGTTGCTCACAGGGCTGATACTCATCATCTTAGGTGTCGTTTGGCACGTAAAACGCATAAAATCTGCGGAGAAGTATTAAATAATATTAAAAGTAATCATCTGTAAACCGTAAACTGTCAACCGTAAACTAAAAAATTCGTACCTTTGCACCCGCTTTTCGAAGCACATTATTAATTATTATTTATTTAAGAAGTATGAATCAATACGAAACCGTTTTCATTTTAACTCCCGTTTTGTCTGATGAACAGATGAAGGAAACGGCCGCAAAATTCAAGAAGGTCCTCACCGACAAGGGTGCAGAGATCATTAATGAAGAGGCCTGGGGATTGAAGAAGATGGCTTATGCTATTCAGAAGAAGTCTACAGGTTTCTACTGCCTCGTAGAGTTCAAAGCAGAGCCAGAAGTGATCAAAGTGCTGGAGACCGCTTTCCGTCGTGACGAGAAGGTCATCCGTTTCCAGACCGTCAAGCTCGACAAGTATGCCGTAGAGTATGCTGAGAAGCGTCGTAACAAACTTGGTAAAAAAGAGGAGGCTTAATTATGGCAGAGCAAAGTGAAATCCGTTATCTGAACGCTCCCACTATCGACACGAAGCGTAAGAAGTACTGCCGTTTCAAGAAGAGCGGTATCAAGTACATCGACTACAAAGATCCCGAGTTCCTGAAGAAGTTCCTCAACGAGCAGGGTAAGATTCTGCCCCGTCGCATCACTGGAACATCTCTGAAGTACCAGCGTCGCGTGGCTCAGGCCGTGAAGCGTGCCCGCCAGATTGCGCTGCTGCCTTATGTAACTGACATGATGAAGTAATTAAGGAGGACGCAAGATTATGGAAATTATACTGAAAGAAGATATTATCGGTCTGGGTTTCAAGAACGATATCGTGAACGTTAAGTCTGGCTATGGCCGTAACTACCTGATCCCCCAGGGAAAAGGAGTGATCGCCAGCCCGATGGCCAAGAAGATTCTCGCTGAGAACCTGAAGCAGCAGGCTCACAAGATTGCTGCCCAGAAGGCTGCCGCCGAGCAGAAGGCTGCACAACTTGAGGGCGTTGCTCTCGAGATTGCCGCTAAGGTCAGCGCCACAGGTCAACTCTACGGTTCTGTAGGTGCCGCTCAGGTGGCTGATGAACTCGTGAAGTTGGGCAAGGATGTCGATCGTAAGATCATCACCATGAAGGATGCCAAGAAACTGGGCGACTACGTGGCTCTCGTACACTTCCACAAGGAGGTGACCGTCGAGATTCCCGTGAAGGTTGTGGCTGAGAATGCTGCTGAGTTGAAGGCTGCTGCCGAGGCCGAGGAGGCTATCAAGGCTGCTGCTGAGGCTCGTACCGCTGCTGCCAAGGCTGCCGCTGAGGCTGAGGCTAATGAGGCTGAGGCAGAGGTTGAGGCTGCTCCTGCAGAGGAAGAGGCTCCCGCAGAGGCTTAATTCGAAAAATCAAGTAAACAATTAATATTTAATCACTGCTGTAAGGCATCATTATTTATTATTACAACAGCGTCCCGAGGGCCTCCGGTCTTCGGGATTTTTATTCAAGAAGATATGAAAACAATTGGATTATTCAGACATCAGACAAGTTTGAAAGGGCTGTTAGCCCTTGCCATCAGCAGTATCGCGCTGCTGACATCGTGTAGCAATGAAGACAACACCGTCACTCCAAGTCCCGATCCGCAGACTATTCAACTGAATGGCACGTGGTACTGCGTCTATGATGCAACAGGCGTGGCCGTGTCGGAAGACGACCAGAGCGTGAAGGCTGACTACGACCTGGTGGCCGATATCTACGACTTCAGTGCAGAAGGCGTGGGCTCGCTGCAGCGCTGCTTCTTCCGCGACGACACGGAGCCCGTCATGGTGCAGGGCAGCCTGGGCTACGGCCAATTCTACTACACATCGACAGCCGACGGTCAGGTGAGCATGACCTTAGCCAACGACTTCGGACAGGCCTATCCGAAGAACTGGGAGGCCAGTTATGCCAACGACATGATTACGGTCAAGGGCGTCGACGGACAAGTGTTGCTGCTGGAACGCGCCGACCAGGAGATGAAGGAGATTCTGAACGCCCTGCTGGAGCAGAATGGCGGCGGCATGGAAAAATATAACGTGGCCGACTACAAGCCCAAGGGCGTGAACAACAGCCAGTGGATGAAGCAGTTGAGCGACGACCGGCT
This sequence comes from uncultured Prevotella sp., assembly GCA_900319715.1. Classification (GTDB taxonomy): domain Bacteria; phylum Bacteroidota; class Bacteroidia; order Bacteroidales; family Bacteroidaceae; genus Prevotella. Next base: position 21,619 of record ONPM01000021.1, on the reverse strand, counting down.
CGTGGCCGACCTCTCGCTGCCGGGAAGTCACGACGCCTGTACAGCCGAGGGCTGGCACAACCCCTACCTGGCCTTCGCCTTTGAGTTAACTGCCAAGTGTCAGGACCTGACCATCAGCGAGCAACTGAAGGTGGGTGTGCGCGTGTTCGACCTGCGCCCGGAGCATGACCTCGACGGCACGAAATACGTACTGCGCTGCAGTCACGGTCCGGCTGGCACCAAGATGTATGTCAGCGATTTCTTCAAGACCCTGAAGCAGTTCCTGGCCGACAATCCCACGGAGTTCTGCGTCGTGACCGTCGATTTGAGCGCCACCAAGAAGAAGGACGCCTGGGGCAAGGACTTCAGCGCGCTTGTCAACAGTGCTGAACTGAAGAGCATGTTTGCCGACTTCAAGGCCCGCCTCACCGTTGGCGAGATGCGCGGCAAGGTGCTGATACTCTCGAAGGAGGTGTATGCCGACAAGCCGCTCGGCGGCTACTGCTACGGTTGGGATTCCTATCTGGAACTGGAGCAGCAGAAGAAGGCCCACATCACTGCAGCCGACGGCAGCGAGACACCGCTCTGGGTACAGGACTACTGGCAGGACATCACGCTCGCCAACAAGGAAGCAGCCCTCGTCCGCATGCTCGAGGCCTCTGTGCAGCGCGACATGACCGCCGGGAAGCCCGCATGGGTCATCAACTATCCGTCGGCCTATCTCATCCCGTTCTCCGACAGTTATCGTGAGGTTGCTGCAAGCACCAACCAGAAGACCATCGACTGGCTGAGCAACCACAAAGGGCCGGTAGGCATCATCTACATGGACTTTGCGGGTATGGACGAGAGTCCCGACTACGCAGCGGCGAAACTGTACAAGACCGTCGGCATGAAACTGGTGAATGCCGTGATCAATCAGAACTTGAAGGAGTAGTCACACCGGCTACGGATTCAAAATAAAAAGTGAGAGCCTACAACGTCGTTTTGCAGGCTCTCACTTTTTTGATGGTTATCCTCTTACCAGATGTGAAAGCGGTCGGCTGGCCAATGGGGTCGGGTGTTGTCTTCTCTTTTTAGAGATAGAACATAAGAAAGGCCGCTGAACTCACGTCCAACGGCCTTTTTCTCTCAATTGTTCGTTGAATTACTGAACAGAGTCAGCAGCAACGCTATCAACAGCAACGCTGTCAACTACGCTATCAACAACCTCAGCGATAGAGTCTACAGCCTCCTCAACAGGAGCCTGAGCCTTGTTACCACAAGATGCGAAAGAGATAGCAGCAACTGCTACGAACATAAATACTAATTTCTTCATTTTTCTAATGCTTTTTAAATCTGTAAAACAATCATTTGTTTATTAAAACGCTGCAAAGTTACGCATATTTTTAATACGGCGTATCATTTTTTTCGATTTTTTTTTGGTCTTTTTTGTAACTTTTTAGCAAGGTACTGATAATCAGCAAGATACGAAATGTTAAATTTTAGTGTATTTTTGCCCTTTAATGGAAATTTGACTAAAATTGATGAAAATAGAGAAAATTTGTGTACCTTTGTGCCCGATAACAGAAAGCATTTTTTGTTTATAGTTTAGAAGTTTATAGTTTATAGATGATTACATATCGCGCATGATCAATTCTTCGGCGTTCCAAGGAAAAAAAGCAGCGTATTACACGTTGGGCTGTAAGTTGAACTTCTCAGAGACCTCCACCTTCGGAAAGATGCTTCAGGAGATGGGCGTGAGCACGGCCGAGAAGGGCGAGCGAGCCGATATCTGCCTGATCAATACCTGCTCGGTGACGGAAGTGGCCGACCATAAGTGCCGACAGGCCATCCACCGGATGGTGAGGCAACACCCTGGGGCGTTCGTGGTGGTGACGGGATGCTATGCGCAACTTGAAGCCGAGAAGGTGGCTGGGATAGACGGCGTGGATCTGGTGCTGGGTTCCGACGAGAAGGCGCAGTTGATTCAATTCTTGAGTGAGAAATTAGATCAGAGAGGTGAGCGTGGTACACCTTATTATATTAAGAAGACGAAGGACATTAAGTCGTTTGCGCCGAGTTGTTCTCGTGGCAACAGAACCAGATATTTCCTGAAAGTACAGGACGGCTGTGACTATTTCTGCACCTACTGCACGATACCATACGCCCGTGGCTTCTCGCGCAATCCGACCATCGCCTCACTGGTGGCACAGGCCGAAGAGGCTGCTCAGGAGGGAGGCAAGGAGATCGTGCTGACGGGAGTGAACATCGGCGATTTCGGCAAGACGACAGGCGAGAGGTTCATCGACCTGGTGCAGGCGCTCGACAGGGTGGAGGGCATCAGCCGCTACAGGATCAGTTCGCTGGAGCCAGACCTCTTGTCGGACGAGTTGATCGCCTTCTGTGCGCAGAGCCGGGCGTTCATGCCCCATTTCCATATCCCTCTGCAGAGTGGCAGCGACACCGTGCTGAAATTGATGCATAGGCATTACGACGCCCAGTTGTTTGCTGATAAGATCCACCGTATCAAAGCGCTGATGCCAGATGCTTTCATTGGTGTCGACGTGATGGTGGGCTGTCGTGGTGAGACGCCGGAGTGCTTTGAGGAGACTTTCGAATTCCTACATGGGCTGGATGTAACACAGTTGCACGTGTTCCCTTACTCTGAGCGTCCAGGCACTTCGGCCCTGAAGATTCCCTATGTGGTGAGCGATCAGGACAAGAAACAGCGCTCGAAACGGTTGCTCGACTTGTCGGACCAGAAGACGGAAACATTTTATCGTCAGCATATCGGCCAGGAGGCAGAGGTGCTTTTCGAGAAGGCTCCGAAGGGCAGGGCGATGCATGGGTTTACCAGAAACTATATTCGTGTGGAACTGCCGGCCAAGGATGCCGACCCTGCACTCGACAACCAACTGGTGAAGGTACGCCTGGGTGAACTGACGCACGACAAGCAGGCGCTGAGGGCTTGTTTATAGTTTAATGTTTATAGTTTATAGATGATTACTCTGTTGGTATTATAATAATAAGGAACGCGCGTGTGAATGGATAAGAAGGTGGCAATCGTGATTCTGAACTGGAACGGGGAGAAGATGCTCAAGGAGTATCTGCCCTCTGTGATTCAGTATTCGAGAGACGAGGCAACGGTGTATGTGGCTGACAATGCCTCGGCAGACGGCTCGTTGGCGCTGCTCAGACAGCATTTCCCAGAGGTGAAACTGATTGTGCTCGATAAGAACTGGGGCTTTGCCGAAGGCTACAACAAGGCCCTGCAGCAGATAGAGGCTGAATACTATCTGTTGCTGAACTCCGATATCGAGGTGACCCACCACTGGCTGACGCCTATGATCGAGTACCTGGACAGTCATCCCGATGTGGCAGCCTGCCAGCCTAAACTGCTATCCGTCTTCGACCGCGACCATTTCGAATATGCAGGGGCGAGTGGGGGATTCCTTGACAGGTACGGCTACCCCTTCTGTCGTGGACGTATCTTCGAGACGGTGGAGGCAGATAATGGCCAGTATGACTATCAGTCGGACTGCCTCTGGGCGACAGGTGCTGCGCTGATGATCCGTTCGAAGGACTATTGGAGTGTGGACGGTCTCGACGGGCGCTTCTTTGCCCATAACGAGGAGATAGACCTCTGCTGGCGACTGCGTATCCGCGGGCGGCGGGTGGTATGTCTGCCAGAGAGTTATGTCTATCATGTGGGGGGAGGCACCCTGCCGAAGTCGAATCCCATGAAGACCTTCCTCAATTTCCGTAATAATCTGACGATGCTCTACAAGTGCCTGCCTGAGGAGGACTTGAAGCCCGTGATGCGCTGGCGCTGGCTCCTCGACTATCTGGCTGCCTGGGAGATGCTCATCCTGAAGCGCAACGTGGGCGACTTCAAGGCTGTGTATCGGGCCCGTCGGGCTTTCAAGCGCTGGAAGAAGGATTTTGCAGACGACCGTCGCCGGATACAGGCTGGGCGTGTAGCAAAAACAATACCAGAGCAAAGGTCGTTCTCCTTGCTCTGGCAGTACTATGTGAAAGGGCGCAAACTGTTCAGTACCTTACCAGAATAGGCTTCAGGACCTCTTGCTTCCACTCTTCCAGAAACTCAAACCATTCCTTTGCAGAATGATAGCCAAACGTCTCGTTATCAGACGTATATGTAACTTTGTAGTTTAGATGATTATTGTCGGTGGCTACGACAAAAGCGTAATTGTCTTTATTGGCAGGCTCCTCACTCTTGATATATTTCTGTGGGATGCAGACTGCTAACCCTACTGTTTCGCGCTTCCAGTTGATGGTGTCGCTGGAGGGATAGTCGGTGCCCCAGCAGGCACGCAGACCTTTCTTGTCAGAGAACTCCTCTGAACCCTTGACATTGATGATGCCAGTGGAGAACAGACGGTCGCTGACGTTCTTATTGAAGTATACATCGACATCAGTATCGCGATGGCCTGCATACTGGGTGTAGCGGATGGTCATGTTGACTCCCAGCCAACCACGGTCGAAGAGTTCGACGATGGTGCGTAACGGACCATAGGAAATGATGCGCTGGGTACGGCTTCTGACAGGATCGATCATCGTGGGCTGCTGCCCATCCCAGCCTCGGAAGGCGCCCAGACCGAAGGTGTTGCCTACCCAGAGCACATCGTCGCCATAGCCCTCGGCCTTCTGCTCCTTCGAGGTGTAGAACTGTGTGGCCTCAAGTTCGAGGCGTTTTTGGAACTTACCGTAGAGGTCGAGTGTCTGGCGCTTGTCGAAGTAGATGCGAATGCCGTTGAGTTCGCTCTCGAAATCTACGCCGTGATGGTGTTGTATGTGGTAAGAGTCGGCACAGTCGCCACGGGCAGTGATAGACTCGATGAAGTTGTTGTGCTTGTTTTTCACTTTTACCTTGTCGTTGCGTAAAAGCATGTCCGCATAGACACGGGCAGGGTAGGAACGGGGCTCTCCCTCTGACAGGAGTGTCACCTCGTACGGCTTCGTTTCTTTGCCTTCGAGGTCTGCCAGGAAACAGAGTTCGTCGAATGTTTCGTCTTGGTCGAGATCGTCGAGTTGACAGGGGATTTCCTGGCCGTTGGTGGTGACGAGGGCTGAGCGGATGTCGCCGTACGGCGCAAGGTTGATGACGACAGGCTGGTCTGTACGGACGGTCGCCAAGGGGTTGGAGACGCTGACTGTAAATGTCTGCTGCTGTGCCTCGGCTCCCAAGGCGAGGGCTGTCAGCATGAGGGGGATAAGTCGTTTCTTCATATCATCTGTTTTAGTAGGCTACAAAAATAAGCAAAATGGCTGAAATACGTGTCTGAATTTTACACAAATAAACAAAAGTGTGCAGTTTTGGCGTTTATTTTTAAAATAATTAGGTTAAAATTTGGTTTTGTGAATAATTTTTAGTAAATTTGCACGGTCTTTTGACAAATAGATAACATTTGAAAGCATTTCGCTGTGCGTAAGATATATTATCTGGTGTTTGTCATAATGCTTGGGTGCATTAGTTGTGAATGGCAATTCAAGATGTCCGATAAAGTGGACGAGACCGTTGCCGTTGACCGCTATGACCGTATCCAGACCCTTTATCTGACAACAGGCGACTTTTCTGCCTTGCAGCAGATGAACACGGTCTTCCCCATGCAGACCAGGACGCTGATCGAAGATGTGCTGCACATCGGCAAGGTCAATGATCCGGAGATCAACAAGACCTTTCTGCGATTCTATCAGGACACCACCTTACAGGTGCTTATCGCAGAGACGCAGCAGCAATATGCCAGCATGGAAGATATCAATGATCAGTTGACGCATGCCTTCCGTTACCTTCGAAAGCATATCCCTAACCTCGACATGCCTGAGGTGTATGCCCAGATCGGCTCGCTAGACCAGAGCGTCATCGTAGGCAACAACACCATTGGCATCTGTCTTGACAAGTATCTTGGAAAGGATTTCCCATTGTACAGGAAGCCAGAATATGGCTATTCTGAGGAGCAACTCCAGATGATGGACAGAATGTATATCGTGCCAGACTGTGTAGGCTTCTATCTGTTGAGTCTCTATCCCATGCCGTTCGACAGCGGTGTGACGCAGCAGGAGCGGGATATATACATCGGAAAGATACAATGGGTGGTCAATGAGGCGATGGGCAAGAAGGTCTTTGCGACAAAATACACGGATATGGCGGACCGCTATATGAAACGCAATAAGAACGCCACTGTTGACCAATTGCTTAGGAACAACAACTTTTCGGATTTCAATTAATGGATAATATATGATGACCAGACTTAGAGCATTCTGTCTTTCTGGGATTTTGTGCCTTGCCAGTTCGTCGCTTTTCGCAGGTGGGCTGTTGAACCTGAAAGATATCGTCAGAGGAGAGTTTTCGCAGAAGAGGATGACAGCCGTCCGCCCCATGGCAGATGGAGTGACCTATTCACAGATTAGTGCCGACGGGAAGCAGATTGTCTGTTATTCCTTCCGGACAGGCATGCAGGAGAGCGTGCTCTTCGATGCAGCCACAGCCAGAGGGGGACAGGTGAACAGGGTGGACGACTACATCGTGAGTCCTGACGGTCGACGGATCCTCATCCAGACGCAGACGAAGCCCATCTATCGTCGTTCGTTTACTGCCGTCTACTATATCTATGACATCAGGAACAACAAACTCACCCCTCTGAGCGATGGCGGACCACAACAGACTCCAGTCTTTTCGCCAGATGGCAATCAGATCGCTTTCGTCAGAGACAACAATATCTGGCTGGTGAAGTTGCTCTATGACAACGCAGAGAGTCAGGTGACAAAGGACGGAAAGTTCAACGAGGTGCTCAATGGCATCCCTGACTGGGTGTATGAGGAGGAGTTCTCCACAAACTCGTCGATGGTGTTCTCTGCCGACTCGAAACAGATTGTCTGGATACGCTATGATGAGACGGACGTGAAGCAGTACTCCCTGCAGTTGTATAAGGGGCTGGCGCCTGAGATGACGGACTATGCTGAATATCCCGGGGACTATACGTATAAGTATCCTGTGCCTGGTCAGGTGAACTCGAAGGTCAGCGTGCACAGTTTCGACATCAAGTCGCACCAGATGCGGCGTATCGAGTTGCCATTGGATGCAGACGGCTATATCCCTCGTATCAAGGCCACCAGTGATCCCACGAAGATTGCCATCTTCACACTCAATCGCCATCAGGATGTGCTGAGGGTCTATATGGCCAATCCGTTGTCGACCGTCTGTCAACTCGCTATCGAGGACAAGGTGGACAAGTATGTGAAGGAAGAAACGTTCGAGGAGGTCCAGATTACAGAAAAGCATATCCTCTTGCCCAGCGAGCGTGACGGATATAATCATCTGTATCTCTATAACCTGAACGGCCAGTTGCTTCGTCAGATTGTGAAAGACAAGTATGTGGTGCAACATGTCTATGGCTTCGATGAACAGACGGGTGATGTATACTTTGCTGCCAATCCCAACGGCCCGACAGACCAGCAGGTGATGGTGGCTCATGCCAATGGCAAGACTGAGGTGCTGACGCAGAAGGCTGGTGTGAACAATGCCATTTTTAGTGGCAATTTTAAATACTTCATCAATACGTGGAGTGACTTGAATCATCCTATGCAGTATATGCTCTGCCAGAACAGTGGTAAGGTGCTGCAGACATTGATAGACAATCAGGAACTGGTGCAGAAACTCTCTGACTATACTTTGGGCACGAAGGAACTCTTCTCCTTCACCACCTCAGAGGGTGTGCAACTGAATGGCTGGATGGTGAAGCCTGCCGACTTTAATCCTGCCAGGAAATATCCTGTCATCATGTATCAGTATGGTGGGCCTGGTAATCAGCAGGTACTCAATCAGTGGGGCATCGGCATGAGTGGCAATGGGGCTGTTCTGGAACAATACCTCTGCCAACAGGGCTATCTCTGTGTCTGTGTCGACAATCGCGGCACTGGTGGCAGGGGGGCAGAGTTTGAGAAATGTACCTATCTCCGGCTGGGCGAACTGGAGGCCCGCGACCAGGTGGAAACGGCTTTGTGGCTGGGTAGTCAGCCGTATGTAGACAATGAGCGGATTGGAATCTGGGGCTGGTCGTATGGGGGATGGAATACGCTGATGTCGATGTCTGAGGGACGTCCTGTCTTTCGGGCTGGGGTGGCTATCGCTCCACCAACATGCTGGCGCTTCTACGATTCCATCTATACCGAACGCTATATGCGGACTCCTCAGGAAAACAAGGCTGGATACGACGAGGTGAACCCTATCGCCAGGGCTTCGCAGTTGCATGGGGCGTTGCTGCTCTGCCATGGTCTGGCAGACGACAATGTGCATTATCGGAATACGGCTGAATATGTGGAGGCACTGGTGCAGGCAGACAAAGATTTCAGGCAGTTGGTCTATACCAACCGTAATCACAGTATCTTTGGCGGAAACACAAGAAATCACCTGTTTCGTCAGGCTGTGAACCATTTTAATGATGCATTAAAATAAGTGGCTTCTTCTGAAAAAATAATAAATAAATTGCAGGAATCGTGTGTTTTATGCAAAAAGTTTGTAACTTTGCAGCCGATTTCTACATATTTATATAATTAAAGATGAAAATTGTCAAATGTTTAGGAATATGCCTGCTCGCCATTCTGCTTTCCGCAGGGCTTGGATCTTGTAGCAGTGATGATGAATACAGCAGCCGGCTCAGAGAACTGATTATCAAGGATTTGACCTTTGATCCGGATGAGGAGGAGAATTCACTGTCTCGTACCTCGACCTTCCGTAATGAGGATTTGACGAACTATCGGGCTGTACCTGATGCCTCATGGTGTCATGTGTCTTTTGATGTAGCCAAGTCGCAGATGACTGTGACGGTCGACGAGAACAAAAGTTACGACGTGCGTAAGACTATTGTTACACTGTCGGATGTTTTGGCGCCTGAGGTGACACGTACGTTTACCGTGACGCAAAAGCAGAACAATGTGATCAGAGTGTCACCGACCAGTATTGAAGCAAAGACCGATGGTGGATTATTTGAAATCAGTTTCGAGCATAATGTCAACGACTACAAGATTGAGTGTGATGCAGACTGGGTGGATTATAAGGTAGAAAACAGTACTAGAGGTATTTCAAAGAGTACTATCACTATTAGTGTGGCTGAGAATCAGTCGGGAGTGGCTCGTTGGGCAGCGATGACTATCGAAAGCGAATCTACTTATGAACCTGTCAATATTACAATCTCTCAGGAGTATGAAGTGGAGGAAACCTTCAACCTGCTGGACACTTATTATGAGATAGATGAACTTGGTGGAAATGTTTCTGTCGGTGCGCAGACTAACATGACCTCTTTCACTATTTTCGAGCCGCAGGATTTGTGGGCCAGACTTGGTGAACTTGAGTTCTTCCCCGACTTGGTGGCTGTCGTACAGCATGTCAATGTCTCGCCGTTCACGGCCAAAGAGCCCAGTAGAACAACCACGTTGTATTTTAACGAGACGATTACTATCACTCAATATAGGAACCTTTATATCAAAGAGTCTGGTTTTAGCATCCTTCGTGGAGAGTCGAAGTCGTTGAGTGTCTATACCAAGGATGGCGAGGCCGTCAGTTGGTCTTCTTCCGATGAGTCTGTTGCTACTGTTGACGCCAATGGTAAGGTGACAGGTGTGGGTGTGGGTACAGCCACCATCACGGCATCATCGTCAAATGGCAAGTACAAAGACAGTGTTCCTGTAACTATCGAGAAGCCCGAGGATCTCAGAGACTATCTCAATCACGAGTGGCAGCCGTATTTTGATGGTGATGAGGTGGAATCGTTGGCCTGCACCTTGAATAATGGTAGCAAGCACAACATCCAGTTGACAAGGGTAGAAATCTATTCTGATCTGAAGATGTTAAGTTTTACGAACTACAATGAAAAGTCGGGTGCGCTCGCTGTTGGTGACAGTAAGAAGGTGAGTTTCGAAGGACTGAAGGGCAAGGGCGACAAGTTTGGTTTCACTGTGGTTTGGTATTATACCTTCAATGGTGAGAAATTCACCTATCGGTGTGAATACACACTGTAATTTGAATGGAAGAATAATAAAGAATCCCCGCCAGAGAGTTGGCGGGGATTCTTTTGTCTTATAGAAAGAAATTAATAGGCGAAGAGGGGATAGTCCTTCATCTTCTCGTTGACACGCTGGCGGACGCTGGCAATTACCTGCTCGTTCTCAGGATCGTTGAGTACTTCCTCAATCCATGCGGCAATCTGCACCATCAGGTCTTCCTTCGCACCACGGGTGGTGATGGCGGGCGTTCCCAGACGGATACCACTGGTCTGGAAGGCACTGCGTGAGTCGAACGGTACCATGTTCTTGTTCACGGTGATGTCTGCAGCAACCAGGGCGTTCTCTGCCACCTTACCAGTCAGTTCGGGATACTTTGAACGGAGGTCTACCAGCATCGAATGGTTGTCTGTACCGCCGCTGACGATGCCGAAACCACGCTTCACCAGTTCCTCGGCCAGCACCTTGGCATTTTTCTGTACCTGCTTGGCCCACTCCTTGAACTCAGGCTGCAGAGCCTCTCCGAAGGCAACGGCCTTGGCGGCGATGACGTGCTCCAGCGGACCACCCTGCTGTCCTGGGAAGACGGCAGAGTTAAGCAGGGTAGACATCTTCTTCACGACGCCCTTCGGAGTGGTGTAACCCCAGGGGTTGTCGAAGTCCTTGCCCATCAGGATGATACCACCACGTGGACCGCGAAGGGTCTTGTGGGTGGTTGAAGTCACGATGTGAGCCCACTTCACGGGGTTCTCCAACAGTCCTGCAGCAATCAGGCCAGCGGGGTGAGCCATGTCAATCATCAGCAGGGCACCCACCTTGTCGGCAATCTCACGCATCCGCTTGTAGTCCCACTCACGGCTGTAGGCTGAACCACCGCCGATGATCAGTTTTGGCTTGTGCTGCAGGGCCAACTGCTCCATCTCGTCATAGTCCACACGGCCCGTCTCTTTGTTCAGGTTATAGCCGATGGGGTTGTAAATGATACCAGAGGTGTTCACATGAGAACCATGGGAGAGGTGACCGCCGTGGTCGAGGTTCAGACCCATGAAGGTGTCGCCGGGCTTCAGTACAGCCAGCAGCACGGCTGCATTGGCTTGTGCACCAGAGTGGGGCTGCACGTTGGCATACTCGGCGTCGAAGAGTTTGCAAACGCGGTCGATGGCCAACTGCTCCACTTCGTCCACCACCTGACAACCGCCATAGTAACGGTGGCCAGGATAGCCTTCTGCATACTTGTTGGTCAGGTAGGAACCCATAGCCTCCATCACCTGGTCACTCACGAAATTCTCACTGGCAATCAGTTCAATGCCTTTCAACTGGCGCTGATGCTCTTTCTCGATCAACTCGAAGATAGTGTTGTCTCTGTTCATCTTTGTCTATCTGGTTTTTGATTTTTGCCTGCAAAGGTACTAATAATTCCCGAAACTGCCAAGCGTTTCGGGAATTATTATCATTCAGCGTGAGTGGATTCTTCCTCTATCTGATAAGTATCTTCTGTCCGTGATGCAGATAGATGCCAGGAGTCGTCGGCTTTTTTGCAAACCGGCGTCCCTGCAGGTCGTACCAGCCTTCTCTGTTCTGGTATGGGCTGACGGTGATACTCTCTATGCCTGATCCACTATCTCCCGTTGGGGCGATTCGAAACTTTACGGCAACGGGGAAGTGGTCGCCAAAGGGCTTGTCAGGGTCGTCACTACGCATGTAGCCCGTTTTGTCGAGACTATAATTAAGTGCCGTCAACTGGCCGCCGTCCGTGGGGTTGATGAACAGGATCTTATCGTACACCTCCCCGCGGTGCCCCCAGCCATTCTCATCATGCGTCACGGGGCCGTCTACCTTGGCTGGATATTCTCCGTTCCGCTCTAACTCTACCCAGGCGTCAAAGACTCTGGCCTTGCCTGTCGACTCGATATAGTCGACAAACTGCGACTTGATGTCGTCGCGAGGGTAGTAACTGTTCATATCGCCCAGCACGATCACGGGCCGTTTGTCAAGACGAGCCATAATGCTGTCGCGTATCTGCCGCCATTGGGCGATGCGTGCCTCGCGGTCGGGGCCGTCACGGCCAGACTCTTCGTCCTTGTCATAACTGGCATCCCAGTGTCCGTTGTAGACGACGATTTCCGAACCGCCTTTCAGGGTGAGGTCATAGCGGCGGAAGCCCTTATCGGTAAGTGCGTCGGCGGCATGGCTGAAAATACCGTACGACTCATCCCAGCAGACGCTTTGGGTGTGCTCACCCAGGATGCCATGATGCCAGATGAGACTGATGCCGTCGTAGGGGAAGGGGAAGGCAATGGACTCGAGCGAGATCTTGCCCAGGCACTGGTCGTGGTGGTAACTGGTCGCGAGTTTCGTAAAGAGCAGGTCGTAGTAGTTGAAGTTTTCCTGCAGGCCCACGAGGTCATAGTCTTTCTGTAGCAGATAGTCGGCAATCTCCGGCGTATATTTCTCGCCAGGCCCGTCGATGTTGACGGGGATTCCAATCACATGGGTGGGCAGTCCGTCGATGTTAAGCGTTGCCACGGTGAATTCTTCAGTATGTCCCTGTGCCAGAGCGGAAAGGATGCTGCCCCATAGGATGGCAGCTGTGGTCAGCAAGAGATATCTTCTCATTTTTGTCGATAAACGTTTAGGCGGTGAACGTGTAGCGTCTGAGTTGTCGTAGTCTCATAAGCGAAAGATTGTTCCGTCTGCAAAGTTAATGATTTCTACTGGATTATCCAAGTTTTTATCTCAGAAATTGCTCAACCGTGCAGGACGTACAAGTTTAGCAACGCGAAACTTATCTTTAAAACAGATATGCCAATGGACAGATAAAGATATAAGGACTTTACTCTTTTAAGCAATATAGGTTATCCCCGCTCGGCTTCCCGAAGGGTGACGCTTGCTTTAGCAAAATACATAGAACAATGTGAGCGAAGCAGATAACAAAGGGAAATAGCAGGAAAGTTCTAATTTTTAGAAATAATTATTTGTTTTCTTTTGAAAATCAAAACTTTTTTATAACTTTGCAACCGAAATGAGAATTGTATCACACAGACGGTTAGTTGAGTTCTACAGTTTGGAAAGGCTACGGGTAGGCGCGTCAGCGGGAATGGGACATGGAGACGCTCAGGCTGCACTTGAACGATGGTATGACATCGCAGAAAAGGCAGAGTGGAAGAACCTGTCGGATATAAAGGCAGACTTTCCTTCGACAGACTACGTAGGCAACCAGCATTATGTCTTTGACATCAGGGGCAACAAATATCGTCTTGTTGTGGTTGTAAAGTTTACAATCGGGCATATCTTCATCCGATTTGTAGGTACGCATAGTGAATACGATAAGATAGACGTTTCAACGATATAATAAAAGGAGGTACGAATATGGCAAAGATTACAAAAGAACAATATGAGTTTGCATTGGCACGTATTGAAGAACTGCTGCCAATTGTGGATGACAACACGCCTGCCAACGACCGCAATGCCGTGGAGTTGACAATGATGTCGGATGTCGTCATAGATTACGAGAAGGAGCACTATCCCATAGGCAAACCCACCGTAGCCCAGTTGATTCAATTGTCGTTGGACGAGAAGAACATGAGTCAGAAACAGTTAGCTGCAGAGATCGGGGTCAGCCCATCACGCATAAGCGACTATGTTTCCGGCAGGGCAGAACCCACATTGAAGATTGCCCGTTTGCTTTGTGCCACCTTGGGGATAACGCCAGCGGCAATGTTGGGCTATTAAATAGTGTTTATGAAAGATGTAATTGCACGATTGCAGAACATCAGTCATCGGCACCATCCAAATGAAAGGAGAGGGCAGAGTGGAGGATGCAGAACAAGTCATGGCTGCGTCACTCCCAGCGTATTGCCGTGATTCTCTTGAAACCTTGTCGAAGATAGAGGACTGTCTGCACATTTCTATTCTCCAAGAAGAACTGGAGATGGCATAAAACAGTTAACAGTGTCGGCTCATAGCTTTTTTGTAGAGTGGATATGATGGGACTTTGTGGTGTCATATATATATGAACTTGTGAATATTAACAATAAAGAAGTAAAGGTCATGGGTAAAATTTCAAGAATGAAAAGTGGCCTGCTTAATAGGGGGCACGAACTTTACAAGATTCTTAAAGGAGAAAAGGCCCCAACATGGTGGAACAGCCTGAAGGAGGACAAGGATATTTACATCGAGATAAGGAAAGGGAATATTATAGACGCATATTATCTTGGCGGCAGGATGGCCGAAATAAAACTTGACAGAGATAATCGGATAGTAGTAACTGCACATCCCAAATACTTGGGATTTTTAGTAGAAGAGGATGGGCAATATTATAGGAAAGGCATAAAAGATGGTAAAATTGTATATACTCCGATATACCAAGTCTGTTCAGAATGGCTATTGAATCGTAAGGATGAAATGAAAGCTAATATTCAAAAATACTATTCAGGAAGAAATAACGGGGAAGAAACTTCAGAAAAGTATATCCAAGGGATGCTTATTCTTAAAGGCAGAGGCAAATACCTTGATTCAGAATTTGCACATAGACTGTATGAAGATAAGATTGAAACGGTTAGAATAGATCTTGTTAAGATAGAAAATGGATTCATTGTATTTGAAGAATTAAAAAGAATAGGTGATAACAGACTCAGAAACACGAAGGGATATCCTAAAATCTTGACGCAGATAAAGAATTATCGTGAGTTTTTAAAAGTCAACAAGGATATATTGACGGAGTATTACAAGACTCTTTATGAAATAAAAAAAGACCTAGGCCTGCCTGTGCCAATAGTAGGCAATGTCAACGATTTGGTGGTTAATCCAGAACCGCAATTACTCATAGCCAATAATTACGAGAGGAAAACAGGAGGTAGAGGCATAAGAATCAAAGAAATTGAAAAGATACTAGCTACAGAAAATGTAAAACCTAATTATTGCAATCCATGAACATTAAAATCCATCGCGGCACTCACCAGATAGGCGGATGTGTCACAGAATACGAGTATGACGGCTGGCGGTTGTTCGTCGATTATGGCGAAGAACTGCCTGGTGGTCCTAAATCTGGAGATTTGCAGATCGAGGGCTTGACTCATGGTGACATCTCAAAGAGTGCATTGCTGATTACCCACTATCATGGTGACCACATCGGCAGCATCACGAAATTGCCCAAGGAGCTCCTCATATATATAGGCAAGGTGGGGCGTGAGATTCTGCTGGTGCTGTCTGACCACCTTAAATCAGTAGATGGTATTCATCAGGAAATGGTAGAACGTTTGCATCATGCCAATACATTCGAAGCAGGAAAGCTGTTCTCATATGGACCATTCAGCATTATGCCCATAACGGTTGACCACTCTGCCTTTGATGCATACGCCTTTAAAATCGAGGCTGGCGGAGTAAGTGCTTTCCATACAGGTGACTTCCGTACACATGGCTTCAGGAGCAAGAAACTGCCAGAGGTTATCCATAAGTATGTGGGAGAGGTGGACTATGTGGTTTGTGAAGGAACCAACGTCGCTCGCCCCGATGCTACGAATCAAACAGAACGGGAATTACAACAGCAATTTGAGGAGCTGTTCAAGGCAAACAAAGGTAATGTGGTTTACCTTTCCTCTACCAATATCGACAGGCTGTTTTCTCTTTATCATGCTGCTCTGCGTGCAAAGCGTGTGTTCCTGGTTGACGCCTATCAGAAGAAAATCATGGATATTGTCACACAGAAGGATTCTCTATGGGGCAAATCAGAACTCTACCAATATGGGGAATATGAACCTAAGGTATTAAAATACGATAAAGGCGAGTTTTTAGTCACAGATGAGTTTAAGGATTTTCTTGATAAATTAGGCTATGTCCTCGTTGCTCGTGCCACTCCGCGTTTTGGCAACCTTGTGGAGCGTATTCCTGGAGAGAAGCAACAGTATCTGTCAATGTGGGAAGGGTATGTCAAAGAAGGCGCGGAAGCCTATAACAAGGATCTTGCCAATTCATTGGGCGAAGACTTCAAATATATGCACACCAGTGGTCACTCAGACATGAATAGTATGCGTGAGGTATTCCGTCTGCTTCATCCAAAGGCACTCATCCCCATACATACGGATGCACCAGAAAAGTTCGCAGAACTGTTCTCTGCAGAGTGGTCTGTTATATTACTGAATGATGGTGAGAGTGTTTCCACTCTTTAAGCGGATATTTATATGCAATTGTCATGAAAATCTTGCATCTCTCAGACACTCATGGCTTGCATCATCACATCGAAGACATGCCTCGGGGAATGTTCAGGTCTGGCAGGCGTTCGGCCTCCAACTTAACTACAGGACATGCGGCCTCCTGCTTGTTCTGAGCCGGCACCACAGTCAGGAATGACAGGGCTCCTATATATATAATAATGTGTAGGAGTCGGCTCATATCGTCTTTATCTTAGGCAGGCGTCGAGTTCGCGGGCGATGAGCTCCTTGTCGATATGCTGGCCGATGAAGACGAGCTTCTGCATGCGGTCGCCGTACTGCTCGTCCCAGTCCTGGCGTAGGCCTGGATTGCGCTCCATGAACTGCTCCAGCTCGCCCTTCGGCATCGTGGCGTACCACTGTCCGGCATTGCGGATGCTCACTTGCTTGCCGGCCTGCTCGAACACGTAGCAGGTGTCGCGCTCGTCGTGGAAATAGCAGATGCCCTTGGCGCGGATGATGCCCTTGGGCCATTTGCGGGCCACGAACTCGTCGAAGAGTCCCAGATCGAAGGGACGGCGGCGGTAGTAGACATAGGTGCCGATGCCGTATTCCTCGGCCTCGCCCTCATCGTGATGGTGGTGGTGATGATGGTGATGGTCGTGCTCGTGATGTTCGTCGTCATGATGATGATGCTCATGATCGTCGTCGTCGTCATCGTCATGATGGTGGTGCTCGTGCTCATCGTCGTCGTCATCCTCGTCTTCGTCGTGGTGCTTCTCCACTTCCTCTATCCATTTGGCGGAGGTGGCGACGTCATCGAAGTCGAACATGTTGGTATTCAGTATCTTGTCGAGATCCACGTCGCCATAGTTCGTGTCGATGATTTCTGCCTTTGGCTGCAGTTCACGGATGATGCTGCGCACACGGCCCAGCTCCTCTGGGCTTACCTCAGCGGCCTTGTTCAATAGTACGATGTTGCAGAATTCTATCTGTTGGATGACAAGGTTTTCAATGTCCTCCTCGTCGATGTTCTGGCGGGTGAGGTCGAGTCCGCTGCCGAATTCATCTCTCATTCGGAGAGCGTCAACGACGGTCACGATGCAGTCGAGTAGGGGGTATCCGTTCTCTGTCACCTCGGGAGCCATCGACGGTATGCTGCAGATGGTCTGGGCAATGGGGCCTGGCTCGCAGATGCCGCTGGCCTCGATAACGATGTAGTCGAACTTCTGCAAAGCAATGATGTCTTGCAACTGTTTGACGAGGTCCATCTTCAGGGTGCAGCAGATGCAGCCGTTCTGCAGGGCTACGAGCGAGTCGTCCTGCTGGTTGACCACGCCTCCCTTCTGGATGAGGTCGGCATCGATGTTGACTTCGCCGATATCATTGACGATAACGGCAAAACGGATGCCGCGCTGATTGTTAAGTATCCTATTTAATAATGTAGTCTTGCCACTGCCCAGATAGCCTGTCAGCAGCAAAACGGGTATCTCCAGTTTCATCTTCTTGCCTTTTCAAATATTCACTTTTCCTACACCAGTTCCACCTTGTTGATGTCCTGTTCCTTCTCGCAGTAGTGGCAGGTCAGGATGCCATCAGCCACATGAAAGTGCGTTTGCATGGGCTCGTTGTTCGTAATGCATTTGGGGTTGTTGCATTTCACGATACCCTTAATCTCATCTGGTGTTACAACGGCCTTCTTCTCCACCACCTCATAGTCGCGGATGATGCTGAGAATGACATTGGGGGCAACGACGGAGAGACGGGATATCTCATCGTCGGTGAAGAACTTGTCTGACACCTTGATGATACCCTTGCTGCCTACTTTCTTCGAAGGGTAGTTGAAACCGATTGTGACAGGAGTCTTTAGATTGAAGAGTCCTAACAGGCTGGCTACTTGATAGGTCTTCTCTGCTGGTATGTGGTCGATGACGGTGCCATGCTCAATGGCGGCCACCAGACGTTCTTTCTTATTCATAATCTCCGGTGTTCAATCTTCAATGTTCAATAAATAATCGTTTTATCTGCTCTCACTTCGTCTAATGTGATGCCGAGCACATCGCAGAAGATGGCTTCACGGGCGAAGAGTCCGTTGCCAGCCTGCTGGATGTAGTAGGCATGGGGATTGTCGTCCACCTCGTAGGCAATCTCATTCACCCGGGGTAGGGGATGCAGCACCTTCATGTTTGGCTTGGCGCTCCTAAGCAACTCGTTGTTCAGGACATAGACGTTCTTCACACGTTCGTACTCCATCAAATCAGAGAAGCGTTCTTTCTGAACACGGGTCATGTATAGAATATCTGCATCGGCGATAACCTTGTCGTTGAAGGCGGTATGCTCTTGATACTTGATTCCGTGTTCGTCGCAGTATAGTTTATACTCCTTCGGCATGGCCAGTTCCTTGGGGGCCACAAAGTGGAACGTCGGGTTGAAGTGGCGCATCGCCATCAGCAGCGAGTGGACGGTACGGCCGTATTTCAAGTCGCCAACCATGTAGATGTTCAGATTCTCAAGTGTGCCCTGAGTCTTATAAATGCTGTATAGGTCGAGCATGCACTGTGAGGGATGCTGATGGGCGCCGTCGCCTGCATTCACAATGGGTATCGGGGTCACCTCAGCGGCATATTGGGCGGCACCTTCGATAAAGTGGCGCATCACGATGACATCGGCATAGTTCGATACCATCAGGATGGTGTCCTTCAGTGTCTCACCCTTTGTACCACTGGTGATCTTAGGATCAGCAAATCCGATCACCCGTGCCCCAAGACGGTTGGCTGCCGTCTCAAAACTGAGCCTCGTCCGTGTCGAGGGCTCGAAGAAAAGTGTGGCTACCACCTTCCCTTTCAGAAGTTCACGGTTTGGATGCTTTTCGAATTCCTCTGCCATCTTGATCATATAGAGAATCTTCTCCTTCGTCAGATTGGCAATTGTCACAAAATTACGCTTTTCCATTCGATATTTTGGTTTTGTTCGTGCAAAATTACGCATTATTTCTGATTTCCGTGCGATATTTTGAAAGAAATTCGTAATTTTGCACCAAGTTACTTAAAAAAATAATGAAAATCGATGATATGAGAAAGTTATTTATCTATTTTCTATGGACATTATTGGTGGTGACGGTGCTATCCATTGCTACGGCCTTTTATGCCATCAACGAGGGATGGATTGGCTACATGCCGCCCATAGAGGATCTGCAGAATCCTATCAATCGTTATGCCACACAAATCTATTCTGCTGACGGAAAGATCATAGGTACTTGGAACTACAACAGAGAAAACCGTATCCTGGTTGACTATACCAAATTGTCACCTTCGTTGGTGCAGGCACTGGTCGCTACTGAGGATGCGCGTTTCTATGACCATTCGGGCATTGATTTCTATGCCCTGGGGCGTGCTGTCATCAAGCGTGGCCTGATGGGACAGAAGAGTGCTGGCGGTGGATCTACTATCACGCAGCAGTTGGCCAAACAGTTGTATTCTGAAAGGGCATATTCTACGATGGAGCGCCTCTTCCAAAAGCCCATTGAGTGGGTGATTGCTGTCAAGTTGGAAAGGAATTATACGAAGGATGAGATCATTACGATGTACCTGAATTACTTCGATTTCCTACATAATGCCGTGGGTATCAAGACGGCATCCGATGTCTATTTCAGCAAGGAACCTAAGGACCTGACCGTGCCTGAGGCTGCCACACTGATAGGTCTCTGTAAAAATCCCTCCTATTATAATCCTGTGAGGAATCCCGAGAGAAGCCGTGAACGTCGTAATGTCGTACTTGGACAGATGGTAAAGTACGGCTACCTCTCTCAGGCTGACTTTGAAAAATATTCGGCTGAACCTATCAAGTTGAAGTTTCATGTCTCTGACCATAAAGATGGTATTGCCGTCTATCTTCGTGAATACCTGCGCCAATATCTGACGGCCAGGAAACCGGATCGTGCACTTTACCCGTCGTGGAACATGATTAAGTTCTATAACGACTCCATCAACTGGGAGAATGATCCCTTGTATGGCTGGTGTAATAAGAACAGGAAACGAAATGGCGAGAATTACAGCATTTATACGGACGGTCTGAAAGTCTTCACGACGATAGACTCCAGGATGCAGAAATATGCCGAGGAGGCTGCCTATCAGCATGTGGCCAAGTTCCTCCAGCCTGCTTTCAATGCGGAGAACAAGAAGAAGGCTAATGCTCCTTACTCGTCGAATCTGACGCAGACGCAGGTTCAGCAGATTCTTAACCGCTCCATCCGTCAGAGTGAGCGCTATCGTGTGCTCCGTGAGAGTAAAGCGTCGGACGACGAGATCCACCGCTCTTTCCGTACGCCTGTCCGCATGTCTATCTTCACTTATCACGGGGAGGTGGACACGCTCATGACACCGCTTGACTCTATCAAGTATTATAAGTCTTTCCTGCGTACGGGTTTTGTCAGCGTCAACCCTCAGAATGGTCATGTGAAGGCCTATGTCGGGGGACTTGATTATGGGCATTTCTCATACGATATGGTGATGGATGGCCGCCGCCAGGTGGGCTCTACCATCAAGCCATATCTCTATTCACTGGCGATGGAGAACGGGTTCTCTCCCTGTGATCAGGCACCCAATGTCCAACAGACTTATATGGTGGCAGGCAAGCCTTGGACGCCGCGTAATGGCAGTAAGGCCCGTTATGGAGAGATGGTGACGCTCAAATGGGGACTCCAACAGTCTAACAACTGGATCTCTGCCTACCTGATGAGCCGGCTGAGTCCGCAGGCTTTTGTCGACCTCCTTCACGAATATGGCATTCGAAACCCAGAGATCCATCCTTCCATGTCGCTCTGCCTAGGCCCATGTGATATCAGCGTTGGCGAGATGGCCAGTGCCTATACCGCTTTTGTCAATCATGGCATCCGTGCGGCATTGATGTTTGTCACTAAGATTGAAGATGGTGAGGGAAATGTCATCGCCCAGTTCCAGCCGAGGATGAATGAGGTCATCAGCGAGGAGAGTGCCCACAAGATGCTGTTCATGCTCAAGAGTGTCGTCGATGGCGGAACGGCTTCCCGCCTGCGCTTCAAGTATGGGCTTAAAGGAGAGTTGGCAGGAAAAACGGGAACAACCAATAATAATAGCGACGCCTGGTTTATGGGATTGACACCTACGCTGGTCAATGCCTGCTGGGTAGGGGGCGATGATCGGGATATCCACTTCGATACGATGGTCATGGGACAAGGAGCGGCTATGGCCCTGCCTATCTTTGCGCTATACATGCAAAAAGTATATGCCGATAAGCAACTTGGCTATAACGAAGATGCTATCTTCGACTTGCCCGAGGGCTACGATCCGTGCTCGTTCATTGATGAGGCTCTGGAGGCAGAAGATAACGAAATAGATGAGATATTTGAATAATCCCTATATATAATATATAAGGTGTAGCCTTATTTTGTCAATATTCCCGAAAACTTTCATGTTTTTGGGAATTTTTTCGTTTAAAAGTTTGGATGGTATTGA
>ONPM01000093.1 GCA_900319715.1 uncultured Prevotella sp. | reverse complement strand
CGTCGGGTCGAGCATCCACTGGATCAACTGGTTGTTGCCGTCGTTCATGGCCTTTACGCGAATATTCACTTTGCCGCCACGGGGGATACCGGCAATCTGGCCTTCACGATCGGTAGCCTGATCGAACTTGTAGTCTACCATCATCACTTCACGCGGTTCGAAATCCTTAATCTCCAATACTACTGGTGTTACATTCTCTGCCATATCTTGTTTCCTTTCTATTCTTTAATTGTTAAACTTATTATTACTTTCTTAATGCTCTTAACTAATCATCTGTAAACTGTAAACTGTAAACTATAAACAAACTCTTTACGCCCAGTCGTTCTCGTATTTCACGTTGCCGAACTCGATAGCCTTGCAGGTGATCTCGATCTCCTCGAAGTGACCCATCTTGTCCTCCCACTTCTCCTCGTAGTTGATGCAGTAGCCGTTGGTGAACTTAATCGACTTCATCTCCTTGTTCGTCTTCGTCTCCAAGAACTTGATCTCGCCGTTCTTCGGCAGGCTGCGCTCTGTCATCCAGGCCAGCAGGTCGGGGGTGCCGTCATTCAGCGCCTTCACACGTACCGTAATCTTACCACCGCGGGGGATACCGGCCATCTGGCCTTCTACGTCTGTGGCCTGACTGAACTCGTAAGTCACCATCAGTACTTCTCTCTCTTTGTAACCATCGATTGTCATCGATACTGGAGTCTTTGCCATAATCTATTTCCTTTCTTTTTTTAAATTGTTATAATAAAATGTTTTGTTTGATGGTGCAAAGATACGACGGTTTCCTGTCTCTTTCCAAACTTTTTCTTCACTTTTTCTTCAAAAGCACTGGACAAAGTTCCCCTCTTTGGACAAAATGAGGGACAGAGGCCCGATTCTTGTCCAAAAGAGGATGTGTGCAAAAGAAAAACAATCCCAGAAAACTCAGAAAACTTTTGGTTATCTTCTCACTTATTCGTAACTTTGCACCCTGAATCGGTTCACTATGGAGTGATTAATAGGGAATCAGGTGTAAATCCTGAACAGTCCCGCTGCTGTAAGCCGTCCTTATCGGAGCAGACACAGAGTCACTGAGATTATCGGGAAGACGTCTGCGACCGGACGGTAAGTCAGAAGACCTGCCGATGACAACGTTGCCATCTATCAATCTCTGGGGTTAGATTGAAAAAGTGAAAAGGTGAAAAGGTGAAAAAGTATTTGAGAGGAGTCTGGAGTCAAGAGACTGGAGTCTGTAGAATGCTTTGGTGGCAGAGGATTCTGCCGCTTATATTTACTTTTTCACTTTTTCAACCTTTTACCTTTGCCCAAGGCAGGCTGGATTCTGTACAGCACGTGCGTGAGATTGTCGTTGTGTCGAAGCCGGCTATGCGGGAGGTGGTGCCGAGTCAGAAACTGAACGGCGAGATGCTGGAGAAACTCAACACGCACTCTGTGGCCGATGCCCTGCGCTACTTCTCTGGCATCCAACTGAAGGACTATGGTGGCGTAGGGGGTATCAAGACCGTCAACATCCGTTCGATGGGTACTCATCACCTTGGCATCAGTTACGACGGAGTAGCACTGGGTAATGCACAGAACGGACAAATAGACCTCGGGCAGTTCTCGCTCGACAACGTGGAGGAAATCACGCTCTATAACGGACAGAAGAGTGCCATCTTCCAGCCAGCCTCCGACTTTGGGAACGCAGGATCCATCTATATACGAACGAAGGAGCCCGAGTTTCGGAGGTACGGAGGTACGGGGGTGCGGAGGTACGAGAATACTCATCTGCGGTTCAGGGCGCAGTATGGAAGCAGTGATATGTTACGGCTGTCGGCTCTCTGGGAGCAAAAACTGTCGGAGACGGTCAGCAGCAGTGTGAGTGCCGGATTCCTGACAGCCAGCGGCAAGTATAAGTTCCGTTACGAGCGACGCTATCCTGATGGGACGACGGCCTGGGACACGACGGCTGTGCGACAGAACGGCGATATCCACGCAGAACGTATCGAGGCGAACCTCTATGGTCGGCTCTGGCAGGGCAGTTGGCAGTTGAAAGGATATCTCTACAACTCAGCCCGTGGCATCCCTGGGGCCATTGTGAACAACGTGTGGCGACGAGGAGAGCGGCAACAGGATCTGAACACTTTCTTCCAAGCGGCCTACGACAAGAGCATCGGCAATAAGTTTGCCACCCGCTGGCTGGCGAAGTACGCCTACTACAACACTCACTACGTGAATCGCGACTCGACACAACTACCCGTCGACAACCGCTATAAACAGCAGGAGTTCTACTTCTCCACAGCCAATGTGCTCGAACTGTTGCCCAACTGGAGTGCCTCGCTGAGTTACGACTTCAAGTGGAACAAACTCAATGCAGACATCTGGAACTTCGCCTACCCCACCCGCATCTCGAACCTCGTGAGCCTCGCTACGGCCATCGACTACAAGCACCTGAAGGCGCAGGGGTCGTTGCTTGCCACGTTTATCAATGATAGTTATCGGAGGTACGGAGGTACGGGGGCACGGGGGTACGAGAATCGTTCGGCGGCAGCAAATTCTTCATTTTTCACTCTTCACTCTTCACTTCAAAAACTGACTCCGGCAGTATTTGTGAACGTCTATCCTTTCCAGGGCACGTTCTTCTCTTTGCGAGCCTATGTGAAGCAGAGTTTCCGTATGCCGACGTTTAACGACCTCTATTATACCGACATGGGCAATGCGAACCTTGTGCCGGAACGGGCCACGCAGTACGATGTAGGCTTTGCGCTGAACAAGCACTTTACCCAAGGTCTCGTCCGTCATGCGGAGATGCACTTCGACGCTTATTATAATACGGTACACGACAAGATCGTGGCCTATCCCAAGGGTCAGCAGTTCCGTTGGACGATGCTTAACTTAGGAAAGGTCCACATCAAGGGTATCGACGTAGAGGCAGAGGCTGATTTCAAGATCGGAAAGGACCTCGTAGCGACGGCCAGAGCCCAGTACACCTATCAGGATGCCCGCGACGTGACAGACCCTGCCGACAGTTACTACAACGACCAGATACCCTACATCCCCTGGCACTCCGGCTCGGCCATCGTCGGACTTTCCTATAAGAACTGGGATCTGAACTACTCGTTCATCTATGCCGGAGAACGTTACGACGAACAGGAGAACATTCTCTACAACCATATGGAGCCTTGGTATACCAGCGATCTCTCGCTCCGCTATCAGTTTGTAGTTTATAGTTTACAGTTTACGGCCCAGGCAGAGGTGAACAACGTGCTGGATCAGGACTACGAGGTCATCGTGAATTACCCGATGCCGGGCAGGAACTATACCCTCTCATTAACAGTAGAAATATGATAAGACAGATTAGACATAAGATTCTTGTTTTTAGACATAAGAACATAAGAACATATTATTTATGCTCTCTCCTATGCTCCAATGCCAAAAACTTATGTTCTTATGTCCTTTTGTCTTTATTTGTTTTTCTGTCTGCCTGCAGGAACGATGTGATGGTGGTGCCGATGGAGGATATCAACACAGGAGGCAAAACGGTGAAGAGCGAGATTGTCGGCATGTACCTGCTCAACGAGGGCAATATGGGTTCCAACAAGGCCACCCTCGACTACCTCGACCTCTCCGGGCAGGATGCCACCATACATTATTATAGAAATATATACTCCGAGCGTAACCCATCGACGGTGATGTCGCTGGGCGATGTGGGTAACGACTGCCAGATCTACGGTTCCCGCCTCTGGCTGGTCATCAACTGCTCGAACAAGGTAGAGGTGGCCCGTGCTTCGGATGCCGTCAGGATCGGAAAGGTGAACATCCCCAATTGTCGATATGTGACCTTCAAGGACGGTTTTGCATACGTCTCCTCGTATGTCGGTACACAGTATGGCGGGAGCGACAGTCCTTTGGGGAGCGTCTATAAAGTGGACACCCTGACACTGGAAAAGGTGGACTCCTGTTCTGTGGGCTACCAGCCTGAGGAGATGGCCGTCATCGACAACAGGCTCTATGTGGCCAACAGCGGCGGTTATCAGGGAATGACGGGCCAGGGCTATGAGAGTACGATGAGTATCATCGACCTACAGACAATGCGGGAGACGGACAAGATCAACGTGGCTGCCAATCTGCATCATGTAAAGGCTGACCGATATGGTCAACTCTGGGTGACGGCCCGTGGAAACTATATGAACGAAACGTCGAGCCTCTGGTGGTTACAGCCCGACGGCAACGGCCAGATGATGGTGGGCGGTCATCTGGACCAGGCCGTCAGCGACCTCTGCATCGTGGGCGACTCGCTCTACTTCTACGGTAGCCAGTGGAGTGAGGTGACGATGACGAACACCCTCACATACGGCATCGTTAATGTGCGCACCCACCAGGTTGTCAGCACCAACCTCTCCAATGCCCCTGAGATCCAGAAGATCCGCATGCCCTACGGTATCATCGTCAACCCTCTGCAGCGCGACTTCTATCTGATGGATGCGAAGAACTACGTTTCGAGCGGCGAACTGCTCCATTTCCTTCCTGACGGCACCTTCGACTGGAAGGTCAAGACGGGGGATATTCCAGCACACGCGACGTTTTTAAAAGTGGAAAGTAAGAAGTAAACAAAATAGAATGAATATGAGATTTAAAATGACAATAAAAGGTTTGGTGATAGGTGTTTCACTTTTTCACCTTTTCACCTTTTCACCTTTAAGTGCTCAGGAGCACTCAAAATATATCCAAGCGGTCGATGAATACCGGCCTGCGCCTGGGCAATACGTCAACGATGCTCCAGAATACGAAGAGGGCGATACGGAGGCCGACATGATCCGCAAGTGCAATGAACGGGTAGCAGGTCTCGGCCCCCTCGATGCCCATATCGTGGCCCTCGGCGGCTGGGGAGGATACATCACCTTCCACTTCGACCACCCTATCGCTAACATTCCTGGCCAGCGTGACTTCGCCGTCTGGGGCAATGCCTATCAGGAGATGCGCCATCTTGTCTTCGGCGGCATGAACGAGGCGGGCATCGTGATGGTGGCGAAGGATGACAACGGCAATGGTCTGCCCGACGACCAGTGGTACGAGATTAGCGGCAGTTGTGACGTAGACAGCGCTGGCAAAGTCACTTATGGCTACGAGATTACCTACCAGCGTAACACCATGAACGACATCCCCTGGATCGACAACCAAGGCAACAGCGGTACTATCGACCGCAACCATTACCACGAACAAGAGTACTTCCCCCTATGGCTGACAGACGACGAACTGACCTTCAGAGGTACCCGTCTACCAGACAATATGCTGAACCTCTCCGACCAGGTGGATCAGTCCTGGAGTCCCTATTATTATGTGCTGTTGGGTTTCCGTTACGGCTATGCCGACAACCTTCCCAACTTCACCGATGATGCCGACGCCACCTCTTATAATACGGAGGGCTGCGGTATCGACATCTCCTGGGCCGTTGACGAGCAGCGCCAGCCCGTCAGCCTCGACCACATTGACTTCGTCCGCGTCTATACCGGACTGAACCAGAAGTGTCCCCAGCCCGATTGGTGGGGTGAGACATCCACGGAGTTCCTCTGTGCAGAGGACCTGCACCTGGAGGCATCGCTCGAAGCAACGGGGATTTCGGGGAGTGTGGAGTGTGGAGTGAGGAGTGAGAATACTCCAGATTCTCCAGCCTATGACCTTCAGGGCCACCGCATTCACAAATCTCACTCCTCGCTCCTCGCT
Organism: uncultured Prevotella sp.; assembly: GCA_900319715.1. GTDB lineage: Bacteria > Bacteroidota > Bacteroidia > Bacteroidales > Bacteroidaceae > Prevotella. The sequence goes on along the minus strand of ONPM01000093.1, from coordinate 24,779 downwards.
CCTCACTCCTCGATCATCATCCGGAATGGCAAAAAATATCTTTCTAAATAACAAATCACATTATTAACTTATTAAAAAACAAAGCAGTTATGAAAACAAACAGATTCTTCGGACTGGCAGTCATCGTATGTGGTGCCGTCCTCGCAATGAGTTCTTGTACGGGTAACGAAGACACCCCTGTGAATCCCGATCCTCAGCCCCAGCCCCAGCCTCAGCCTGAGATGGTCAATGCCACCATCGGCTTCGAAGGTGCTCCCCTTAATGCCGACGGCATTTGGCATGGCGATGAGAGCGGCGAGAAGGTAGACAACTTCGGCTCTGAGGCTTTTGCATGCTCCTACAAGGAGGACATCGTGAACTTCCCTGTCACTTGGACACCCGCTTGGGCCAGTTGGAGTGGCTTCGGCGCTTCCAACCGCACGGAGACCACCTTTGCTTCAGAGACGATGGCTGTAGACCAGTTTAACAACATTACTGGCAAAGCCCATGGCGGCGATAACTTCATGGTCGTCTACACCTTCGGCGAACAGATCACCTTCGACAAGCCTGTCAAGGTAAAAGGATTCTGGTACACCAACAATGCCTGGACGGTGGACGCCATCCTCAACGGCGACGGCATGACACCCGGCAAGTTTGAGGCCGAGGACTTCCTGAACTGTGTCGTTTATCCCACACCAGCCCAGGAAGACATCATGAGCGGTGCCCGTCTGGAGATTCCCCTTGCCAAGGACGGTGACTACGTGAAAGAGTGGAAATACTGCGACTTGAGCGACGTCGTGGCTTTCCATAACATCAAGGCTCTCTCCTTCGGATTTGAAGGCACAAAGAAGAACGACTACGGTCTGACCACACCAACTTACATCTGTATCGATGACATCGAGGTGGAATATGTAAAATAAGACCTATTGAAGCACATTGTATTCATATTATTGACTGCGTTGCTTGTCTCCTGCGGAGGTCGCCAGACGACGGCTTCACAGGAGGCAGGCGACACAGTCGTCTTTAAGTACGCCACCCAACTCAACATCGTCCGACATAAGGACTATACCGAGGTGGTGGTGAAGAACCCGTGGAAGGAAGGCAAAATCCTCCACAGTTATCTCCTGGTGCCTGACAGCATCGACCCTCAAGACATATCTCTTACCTCTCACCACTCACCTCTCACCTCTACCATCGTCCGCACACCACTGCGTCGCTCCGTGATGTTCACCACCGTCCATTGTGCCATGCTAATGTCGTTTGGCTGTGAACAGAGCATCGCCGGAGTGGCGGATCTGAAATATATCAAGATTCCCTGGATTCACGAACAGGTGAAGGCTGGCCGCATCACCGATGTGGGTGAAGGCATGAGTCCTGTGGTGGAGAAGATCATCGACCAGCGTCCTGACGCCCTGTTCCTTTCGCCCTTTGAGAACAGCGGAGGCTATGGCCGTTTGGAAGAGATAGGCATCCCCATCATCGAGTGTGCCGAATACATGGAGCCTTCACCCTTGGCCCGTGCCGAGTGGTTGCGTTTCTATGGCATGCTCTTTGGTTGTGAGCAGAAAGCCGACAGCCTCTTTGCCGTCGTCGATAGCAGTTATTGTGCCCTGAGGAGTTTGTTTACAGTTGACAGTTTACAGTTTACAGATGATTACACTAAGGGTTCAGAAGGGCTTGCCAGCAAATCATCTGTAAACCGTAAACTGTCAACTGTAAACAAAACAGTCCTCCTCGACAAAGTAACTGGCAGCGTCTGGTATGTGCCTGGTGGCCGTAGCACCATCGGACAGATGATTCAGGATGCCGGCGGCAACTATCCCTGGGCCAACGATGACCATAGCGGTAGCGTTTCTTTGCCTTTCGAGGCGGTCTTGGAGAAGGCTGGCGAGGCCGATGTCTGGCTCTTCCGTTATAGCAGCGACCACGACATCACCCCCGACGAACTGCTTAGCGAGCATCACGGCTACGGTCAGTTTAAGGCATTCCGCAGCGGAGAGATCTATGGCTGCGACGTGGAGCGCTCCCTTTTCTATGAAGAGTCGCCCTTCCGTCCTGACTGGCTGTTGGGTGATTACATCCACATCCTCCATCCTGATATTCCCAACCTACCACCGCTGAGATACTATAAAAAGGTAAAAGTGAACAGTGAATAGTGAAAAATTTGCTACCGCTATAGATATGAAGCAGAAGGGTTTTGTCTATTGCGTCTGTCTGGGCTTGCTCATCATCGTGCTCTTCGCCCTGAATCGTTCATCGTGCTGGAGTCACGACTGCCACAAGCCATCACGGCCACCCTTTGTGGCGGTGCCCTTGCCGTCAGTGGCCTGATGCTTCAGACGGCCTTCCGTAACCCGCTGGCAGGCCCTTCAGTCTTTGGTATCAACAGCGGTGCAGGACTGGGTGTGGCCTTAGTCATGCTGTTATTGGGCGGTGGACTCTCCATAGGCTCTTTGCAAGTGAGTGGCTTTGCCGCCGTACTGATGGCCGCCTTCATCGGGGCAATGTCAGTCATGGCGCTCATCTTCTTTTTCTCTACGCTGGTCAGAAACAACGTCATGCTACTGATCGTGGGCATCATGATCGGCTACATCTCCAACTCCGCCATCTCATTGCTCAACTTCTTCGCTACCGATGAGGGCGTGAAGTCGTATATGGTCTGGGGCATGGGCTCCTTCGGAGGTGTGTCGATGAGCAATATGCCCGTCTTCGCTAGCGTTACCCTCATCGGACTCCTGGGTGCCCTGCTGCTCATCAAGCCTCTCAACGCCCTGTTATTAGGCGACCGCTATGCAGAGAATCTGGGCGTGAATATCCTGAGGGTGCGCAACTGGCTACTTATCGTCACTGGCCTGCTCACGGCTGTCACCACTGCCTTCTGTGGTCCTGTGGCATTCATAGGCCTCGCCGTACCGCATATTGCCCGACTGCTGCTGACAACCGACAACCATCGTGTGCTGTTGCCAGCCACCATCCTCTGTGGTGCCGTCGTAGCCCTTGTCTGCAACCTTATCTGTTTCCTCCCAGGCGAGACCGGTGTTATCCCCCTTAATGCCGTCACGCCTCTGATTGGTGCCCCTGTCATCATCTACGTCATCGCCCGCAAGCGCTAAAAGGAGAGCAAAACCAATTTGCCATCAGTCCGTTTAGAGCCTGTCAAACAAAGTGTTAAGCAATCATAAATGCGGGCGCTAATGGTTAATAAATCCGAACATCTGGTTTCCCCATACAAGATTACTGCCTTTCTATAATTATATAGGTGAAGAGATTCTAAAAAACCAACGATTATGAGAAAGAACATTTTCTATTGGATAGGCGCAGCAATGATGCTGGTAGTCGGCTTGAGCAGTTGCAGCAAGACCGACGATGAAGAAAAAGCAAACATTATTAATGGATTGTATGTCTTTTCGGCCAACGATGAAAGTGCTGATGTGATTCATCTTGTTGCTGGAGATATGAACGTGCTGCAGATCCAGTCGGAGAACGGCGATACAGAATTATGCCGTCTTTATACTCCTTGGGGCAGTTTGACAAGCGGACAGGAAATAAAGACCGAACCTGACGGCAGCACGCATACGGTATATCATCTGGGATTCTCGGCTATGATTCTGAATTCATCGCTCTTCAACGTCATGACTTTAGACATAGAAAGCGATCAGGCCGCTAGTGCCGGTGAACTGAAGGTGGGAGATACCTTTGACAGCAGCGTCATCCAAGTGATAGCCTTTGACAATCGTAATACGCTGACCGAAGGGAGGTTTGACTATGCAAAAGGAGGACAAGTACAGGTGGTGGACCTGCAGACGGGCGATAACGGGAGATCGCACATTACGATTAGCCTGCAGGACCTGAAGTTCAACTCGTTTGATCAGAAGCACTCCTATACGCTCAATGCCACGATCGATTACGAAATTGCCGTAGACGACCCAGAATCCAACGAGACTCAGCCAGAGCCAATTACTGGCGACTTTGATATGGAGACGGCGCTGATTCCAAGCGACGAACTGATCTCTTTCATGATGGACGCACTATACAAAAATGAGACTCAGGGACGGCATACCTTCTTCAGCGAAGACCCTGAAGAGCAGAAGTGCCTGATCATCAATAGCATTGAGGAGTTCCGCAAGGCGTATAAGGGCGACAAGGACATCAGTCCCATCATTCACCACGTCAACTTCAACTACTGCACCCTCGTCATCGGACGAACATACGGCGAGCACAGCGGCATGTCGTTAGGCGACTATGAACTGACAGACAATGGAGACGCCTATCAACTCGACGTGACGCTGAATAACAACACCAATCCCAACCTCGCCTACACGACTGCTCTAACCGACCTCTATTTCTGGAAAATCTATCCCAAGATGGAGAACAAGCCCGTCGTCTTCAACCGCATCAAGCGGGATGTCAACTATGACCCCTTTGGCTATGATTCCGAATTCCCTTACATACGGAAACGCTGGTTCCTGCAGAGTTATTCTGATGCCGGGGGCACAACCCAATATAATAACAAAGACTGGGGCGATGAGCGCTATTCCATCGAGTTCACGGCAGACGGCAGAGTGCAAGGCAGCATCAACACGAACGAATTCAGCGGCTATTACAACCAGCCATACGCCTGTACTTACGATGGTAAGCGCGACGGCTACAATGGCTACTACCGCTATGGACTGATCAACATGAGAGACGTGACAACAACGCAGTTAGAGGATGACGAACCACTTTCAAAGTCATTTATGCACATCTTCAACGCCATCGAGTATAAGATCTGGACGGCAGACATCATGACCATCACCACCTCCGATCATGAGGTCTTCGGCTTCTTCCGCGAGAACATCAAGGAAATCTACGGTTATTAGCGACGATGACTCCGACGTGATAATATTTATTTGTCGTATCCGCGCACTTTGGCAACAAAAAAAACAAAAAAAGCCAAAGATTGCGCGGATAATCATAGATAATTTCATACCTTTGTACCAAGAATGCTAAAACCTATAATTACTAATTATGAAGAAAGGAATGATTCTTGGGTTGCTCCTCGCTGCATCATTGATGGCGCAGGCGGAGCAGGTGACCATCGAGACGAAACGCTCGACGATGGTTCTCAACGTTGAGAACGGCAAACAGCCACAGTATGTGTATTTCGGTCAGAAGTTGAGTGACTTCGATCTGGCCAGCCTCCAGACACCCCGCAACGGACGGATGGACGCCTATCCGGCCTACGGCATGAACTGTCCGGCAGAGGCTGCCCTGGCCATGAAGCATGCCGATGGCAACATGTCAACTGAATTGGTGGTAACGGGATGGGAGACCTCCCCTAGCCCCTCTTATAGGAGGGGAACGGTTACCAGAATTACGATGAAAGACACGGTCTATCCCATGACTGTCGTGCTCTGCTATGGGGCGTACGAGGACGAGGATATCATCGAGACCTGGACGGAGATCACCAACGGCGAGGCCAAGACGGTCACCCTGACGCAGTTTGCCTCCTGCTCATTGCCTATCCGTCGTGGCAACGTGTGGCTCTCCCATTTCTATGGTTCGTGGGCCAACGAGGCCCGTCTTGTCGAAGAGCCTCTCCTGCCTGGCGAGAAAGTCATCAAGAATAAAGACGGTACACGCAACTCGCATACTGACCATGCTGAGGTGATGTTCTCGCTCGATGGCAAGGGGCGTGAGAATGCTGGCGACGTGATCGGTGCTGCCCTCTGCTACTCAGGCAACTTCCAACTAAAGATCGACACTGACGACACGGAGTATCACTACTTCTTCGCTGGCATCAACCCCGACAACTCGGAGTATCACCTGAAGAAAGGCGAGACCTTCATCACGCCCAAGGTGGCACTGAGTTTCTCTAAGTGCGGACTCTCTGGCGTCTCCCGTAACTTCCACAAATGGGGTCGCAAGTATATGCTCGCCCATGGTGACAAAGAAAGGAAAATCCTGCTCAACTCGTGGGAGGGTGTCTATTTCGATATCAACCAGCAGGGCATGGATCAGATGATGGGCGACATTGCCTCGATGGGCGGTGAACTGTTCGTGATGGACGACGGCTGGTTTGGCGACAAGTATCCCCGCAAGGTGGACAACTCTTCGCTAGGCGACTGGGTGGTCGACAAGAACAAGTTGCCCGAGGGCATCGAGGGTCTGCTGAGAGACGCCAAGAAGCACGGCATCAAGTTTGGCATCTGGGTTGAGCCGGAGATGGCCAACACCGTCTCTGAACTCTACGAGGCCCACCCCGACTGGATTGTGAAGGCTCCGAAGCGTGAGCCCGTGCTGGGACGTGGGGGCACGCAAGTGGTGCTCGACATGAGCAACCCGAAGGTGCAGGACTTCGTCTTCTCGATCGTTGACAACCTCATGACCAAGTATCCAGAGATCGACTATATCAAGTGGGACGCCAACATGCCCATCCTGAACCACGGTTCGCAGTATCTGACGATGAACGACCAGAGCCACCTCTACATCGAGTACCATCGCGGCCTGGAGAAGACCTGCCAGCGCATCCGTGCCAAATACCCCGACCTCACCATCCAGGCCTGTGCCTCTGGTGGCGGACGTGCCAACTGGGGTGTACTGCCCTGGTTCGATGAGTTCTGGGTCTCCGACAATACCGATGCCCTCCAGCGCATCTATATGCAGTGGGGCACCTCGTATTTCTTCCCTGCCATCGCCATGGCCTCGCACATCTCTGCCACGCCTAACCACACCGTCTTCCGCACCACTGCCATGAAGTATCGCATTGACGTGGCCATGAGCGGACGCCTCGGCATGGAGATCCAGCCCAAGAACATGACCGACGACGAGAAGGCTCTCTGCCGCAAGGCCATTGCCGAGTATAAGGGCATCCGTCCGATTGTGCAGTTCGGCGACCTCTACCGCCTTGTGTCGCCCTACGACAAGATCGGCCTGGCCTCGCTGATGTACGTCAACGAAGCGAAGACGAAGAGTGTATTCTTCTGGTGGAAGACGGAGTCGTTCCAAAACGAGCATTTGCCTCGTGTAAAAATGGCTGGCCTCGACGCCGATAAGAAATATAAGGTACACGAGTTGAACCGCATCGACCTGAAGCCTCTCGATGTCGAGGGCAAGACCTTCAGCGGTGCCTATCTCATGAACCACGGCCTCGAAATGCCCTACCGCAACGAGCCCGAGTGGTCGAAGAAGAACGACTGGAGCAGCCGCGTGCTGCTGCTGGAGGCAGAATAAAGCCTATTTGCCGCTGCCCACAATCTTCGATATGTCGAGCATCATGCCGTTGCCGCCGACAATCTGGGGCATCTTGCCGTCCCATTTCTCGATCATGTCCTCCTGCACAATCATCGGCGAGAGTGAGGCAGCGATCGTACGGTTATAATAGGCTTCGGCATCAGCCTTGATCTTCATGGCCTTGGCGGCACCCTCCGCCTGCGTTGGCCTCAGCCTCCTTCACCTGGTTCTCGGCCTTCAGGGCACTCTGGATGGCCGTGTTCTTCGCATCGATCATCTCCGTCAGCGAGCCTGGAGGTGTGATCTTACTCGTAAACTCCTCCACAATGAAACCCTCAGCCATCAGCGAACGCTCCAAACGGGCCCTGACGTCACGCTCGAAGTTGGCACGGTTCGACATCAGCGAGTCACTCGTATACTGGTTGGCGCAAGTACGGTAGGCCTCGTAGATACAAGTACGGATATAGCCCTCCTCCAGGTCCTTCACACCCACACGATACTTTGTGAAGATGTCGCAGGCCTTCTCTGGGTTGATGCGATAAGCGATGGTTGGGTCCATCTCGAAAATGGAGGCATCCTTGGCATTCACGCTGAAGGTCTCATACTGCTTACGCTGGGTAAACGTGGGATAGGTGAAGACACTCGTGGTGATGGGATTATAGAACACCCAGCCCTTACAGGTGCCTTCCACGCCACCATAGTCCTGCTCCGAGGCCGACCACTTATGGAACTGGATACCCACCTCGCCCGAGTCCACTACTGTGCAGCAGGCAGTGAAGACGATGATCACGAAAACGATGCACCCTGCGACAATCGCCAGCATCTTGTAAAGCTTGTTGTTCATACTGTTATTGAGCAAAGATAGTCTTTCTTTTTAAATTCACCAAATATTTTACGGAAAATCTTAAATAAACGAATGAGTCATTAAAAAAAGTTTGTATCTTTGCCCCCGTATTCAGTAATGAGTAAAAAACGTATAAAAATAAGCAATGAAAACAAAAGTATTAATATATGTGTTGTTTGTGGTTATAGGTAGTCTGTTGACGAGTTGCCAGACGGCACCAAAGGTGGTAGCTGAATTGTCGGAGAGCCTGCCAGCCCGTTCTGCAGATTCTGTGATGGTGTTTAGGACAACAGACTCTGTTCCTGCCTCGGCGAGGAAAATCGGGACGGTGAAGGTAAAGGATGGAGGACTGACACCCACGAAAGACTGTCTGTTTCCCAATATGCTGGCACTGGCAGTGAAGAAAACGGCAGAAAGCGGAGGTAACGGCTTTCATATCGATGAGCATCGGTACCCTGGCATTCATGGTTCAACATGCCATCGCGTTTGGGGTACGATGTTCCTGATACCTGACAGCCTGATAACAACAGACACAAGGTCTGTCCTACAAGATCTGGAAATGTACGAGGAGGATGCAGCACAAGCCAATGCAAGCCAAATGATAACAGACAAACGAGACCGACGGCTGGCCAACCCAAAAGATGTCCTGAAAATAAGTGGAGGACCATCGTGGATTGTTTCCGAGCTGGTGACACCCTATCAGACATGCAAGTCGAAGTTAGGCATCTCTTTAGGTGCCGACTATCAGCATATATGGCGCAGCGGTCTTGGCATAGGCGTCAACTTCACATACTTCGGCACCTCGTTCGACGAAGGATTCAGCTTGCGGATGTTTTATATAGGTCCGAGTATCGTCGGCAGCCTTATGTTTGGCCAGAAATGGCGGTGGGACGCTTCCCTGGGTTTGGGATTCTCGCACTACACGGAAGAGTATGACGGTGGGTATTACAGTTATTACGGCTCAAACTCCAATACTTCTTATTCTGAGAACAGATTAGGAGTTATGTTTCAGACAGGCCTGGAATATATGTTGTCGAAAAACATAAGCATCGGCCTGCAGATCAACATCACCACTATGTCGCTGAAGAAACCGGAAGGCTATGATGACAAGTATGATTTCTATGGCATCAGGCGGATTGACCCACAGATAGGCATCAGATGTTATCTATAAAGGGTACTCTGGCTCAGAGTCAACTCATCCTCATCTTTTCATCTAAATTTAAATATATTTGTTGGTTATTTAATATATAATAAGGTAATGAGTCATTGATAATCTAAAGCAAAATAATGCTACCCTTGCTTAATAATAAAACAAGTTGTTTTACTTTGTAAAGGATGCCTTCTAACAATGTAAACGATGCCTAGTACGACAGTAAAACAACTTGTTTTACTTTAGCGATGATGCATGGGTAGCAACAAGGGGGCCAACTAATGTTGTTAGAAAACATAGGAAAAGACACAAAGGATGACAATTATAACAAATGACAGTTACATATTCCGAGTTCATAATCTGAAACTGTCATTTGTTATAATTGTCAGATTTGCGAAGAAAATGGCGAGGTTATTGCAGATTTAGCAGAAAAAGTTGTATCTTTGCATCCTGATTATAGCAACATTATTCACTAACAATTAAAGATTATGAGTACAGGTAACGTTAGACCGGCTGATATGGAGCGTATTACGACTCCCGCCCTGGCCCAAAAGTACATTGACGAGCAAATCAAGGAGCTGCGCGCTCAGATAGGAGACAAGAAGGTGCTGCTGGCACTCTCCGGCGGTGTGGATTCATCGGTGGTGGCTGCCCTGCTGATCAAGGCCGTGGGCCGTCAGCTGGTGTCAGTCCATGTGAACCACGGCCTGCTGCGCAAGGGTGAGCCCGAGCAGGTGATCAAAGTGTTCCGCGACGAGTTGAACGCCAATCTGGTGTATGTGGACGCCACAGACCGCTTCCTCGACAAGTTGGCAGGCGTGGCCGATCCGGAGCAGAAGCGCAAAATCATCGGCGCTGAGTTCATCCGTGTGTTCGAAGAGGAGGCCCGCAAGTTGGAGGGTATCAGTTTTCTGGCTCAGGGCACCATCTATCCCGACATCGTGGAGTCGGGCCCTGTGAAGTCACACCACAACGTGGGCGGTCTGCCTGAGGATATGCAGTTCGAGTTGGTAGAGCCCATCAAACTGTTGTTCAAGGACGAGGTGCGCGTGGTTGGCAAGGAACTTGGCCTGCCCGACAACATGGTGTACCGCCAGCCCTTCCCCGGTCCCGGCTTGGGTGTCCGCTGCACTGGCGCCATCACCCGCGACCGTCTGGAGGCCCTGCGCGAGAGCGATGCCATCCTGCGCGAGGAGTTTGCCAAGAACGGCCTGGAAGGCAAGGTATGGCAGTATTTCACCATCGTGCCCGACTACAAGTCGACGGGTGTGAAGGATAACAAGCGCAGTTGGGACTGGCCCGTGATTATCCGTGCCGTGAACACCCGCGATGCCATGACTGCCACCATCGAGGAGATCCCCTACACGCTGCTCCATCACATCACGCAGCGCATCATCACCGAGGTGCCCGGAGTGAACCGAGTGCTGTACGATCTGACGCCAAAACCCACGGGAACCATCGAGTGGGAATAGAAATAAGAGCCAGCCTTCGGGCTGGTTTTTTTATTCCCCACTCAGGCCGGATTTGATCCTATAAGAGGCATTTCTACGACACCAAAGGGGTTAGCGGAGGAAAGGGTCGGACGGCTCCCACAAGTGGCGACTCATGTCTACATGGCCATTGGCCTTGAAAGTGACGCCCTCTTCCTCTAATAGCGTTCGCTGGCGACTCCAGCCAGGAGCCGTACGGCCTACTTGGTTGACAACACGATGACAGGGCAACTGCTCTGCCCCAGGGGTGTAGCGAAGCGTGCGCCCCACCATACGGGAATGACTTGGCCAACCAGCCAGAGCGGCGATATAACCATAGGTCGTCACCCGTCCACGAGGAATCTGGCTGACGATGTTCAGCACGTCATCGCGGAACATACGGGCCTGTGCTGGTGTCATTCTGTCGGGATAGTCCTTCATATTTGGTGCGCTTCGTCTGCAAAGGCCAGGAGTTCACGGTCGCCACGGCTGTCGCCATAGGCAGTAAGGTGATAGGCAGAACGATCTGGATGAAGGGCGAGGATACGACGCACCTTCTCCTGACCATAGCAGTTGGGGGTGAGGAATCGGCCCGTAAGAAGGCCGTTGGCGACCTCTATCTGGGTACCCAAGACGGTGACAGACGGAAAGAAGGGCTGTACCCAGTTGTCGATGGAGGCGCTGACGATCAGGATCTCTGCCCCACTAGCCTTCGCCTGCTCGAGGACGGCAGTAGTATCAGGGCGCAGCAGATGGCGGCTGTCCGCTGCAAAGCGGCGGCAGAGGCCATCGAAGGTGTCCTGTTTCATCCCCTTAAAGAACCATGAGAAGATGCGCTCCTTGGTCCTGCCGTTAGGATAGAGCCTCAACTTCATCAGCACCAGCAGGGGTGAGTGTATCAGGAATCCGAGCAGGAATCGGGGCGTGCCACAGGCATAGCGGATAAATTCGAGCAGGGTATCGCGGGTGGTCAGCGTCCCGTCGAAATCAAAGGCATAGAGTTTGGTCATTGAAGTTGGGGCTTTTTGATTACATCTTGGGGTGAGGAAGATGGTCAATGATCTGTTTGACGGCCCAGGCAAGGCCGATGGCAGCAACGAAGTAGAGCATCAGACCATCGTAGGCATCACGCTGCCAGGCGACGGTGATGAAGAGTTTACGGGCAATGGGGTGGGCCACGAACATGGCGGCGGAGTAGGTGCCGAAGAATACGAAGACTTTCAGCACGACCTCAGGCATCGCCTTTACCAAAGCAATCGTGCCGATGATGATTACAACGGGAATCCACAGCCAGGAGTGGAAGGAGAAGGACATGGCGATGACGAGGGGAATGGAGGCGAGAGCAAGGAGCAGGCTAATTATTCGGAGGTACGGAGGTGCGGGGGTGCGGGGGTGCGAGATTACCTTGCCGATAAGAACGCCCAAGCCGAAGGGCAGCATTCCTCCGATGAAGTTGTAGCGCAGGCGGTTGAGGCTGTCGCCGTCTGGGTCGCAGAAGACCTGCAGGAGCCAACAGACAGCAATCAGCGTCACCACATACCACGAACTGCGGCGATAGAGCAAGAGACGGTAGACGATGTAGAGTTGCATCATCAGTCCGAAGAACCAATAGATGCCTGGCCAGATGATCTTGTCGGGCTCTGGCAACACGTTAATATACATCAGCAATTGGGCGATGACATTGTCCCAATGGAAAGGGAATCGGCCTGGCGTGACGGCATCAACCATGATGAACAGCACAAAGCCCACAATGAGCATCCGCAGGAGTTTCAGATAATGATAGCGGAGGAAGGAGAAAGAATTAATGGGACTGGTCGCGTGATTCTCTCCAGAATCATGGCATTGTCCCCTCGATTCATTCTCATACTTCCTGACAAGGCCATAGCCGCTGAGAAAGAGGAACACAGGCACGCCGTAGTGCCCGAAGAAAGAAAGCAGATGCATGGGCAGAAACTCATCGGGATGGGTGAGCGCCTCCCACAGACCATCAATACGCTTATCGAAGAACTGATACTCGTTCTCCTTCACGATACCCTTGACGTAGTGGCAGTAGTTATGCAGCATGATGGCGAGGATGGCAATACCACGCATCGCCGTACACTCCGTCCGTGTCAGTAACTCTTTCATTTCTTCAGCCTATTATAGTCTGTGGTGCCCTTGAGGATGCGGGGGCGGTTCATATCGTAGTTGGGACTGATGACATTCAGCCCCTCCCGATAGTGTGGCGTTGAGATGCCACCAAGATAGAGCAGCAGATGGGGCAAGGCATCGATCATCAGCGGACGGTCTTTCGCTGCCTGCAGAGCCAGCCAGCCATAGGGATGATTCTCCCGGTATAGCGGGGAACCCCAGACCCAGAAGGGTATCTCCATCTCATTGCGCGCCAGACGATAGTCGATGTCTGCATTGTGCAGGCGGCCGGATGTGTAAGGCTCGCTGTCGAAGACCTCCTCACCATGATCCGGCACATAGATGACGACGGCATCGCGATCGGCAAAATGATTCGTGACGGCCTTCAGGATAGAGTCATTATAGAGCAGCGAATTGTCGTAATGAGCCAAAGTCTGCAGTTGCTTAGTTGTCAGTTCAGGACGATTGTAATCCTGGGGGGTAAATTTTCTGAATGTCTTCTGCGGATAACGGGCTGAGTAATCAACGTGCGAACCCATCAGATGAAGGATCGTCAGGCGGCCTTTGCAAGAGAGGGAATCTCTCTGTTGCATCTCTTTCACCAGCCCGTTGTCGTAACGGTACAGCGCCGTATTGCGCTCATCGAAGAAGCGGCGGCTGAGGGCAGAGTCGCAGAGGAAGAAACCACCGCTGAAATCATAGACGGCCTCTTTCGCCTTGGGCAGGAACTGGTTGGTGAGGAATGTCACGTGATAGCCCGCCTTGCGGAACACCTCGGGGAAGAGAGGCTGGTCGCACCACGCCCCGCTGTCGCCGACAGCCCAGAGCGAGAGCATGTGCTTGAAAACAAAACTCGTGAGATTCCACGACGAGACGACATCGGAGAAAGGAATAAGTGAGCCCTCCTCGGCCATCGCTAACTGACGGGGAGTAGTTGGCTTGTCGTAGCCATAGAGTTGGGAGTGATGCTTGTTGTAACTCTCGCCGATGACGAGCACAATATCCGGCACACGGAAACTGCAACTGTCGACCCGAATCTTATCTCCACCGGCAATCTCCAACTGTTCTAATTGTTGGCCGGCCAGACTGTTGGCGTAGATTCCGAAGGCCAGACGATAGACGGGCAAATAGAGTTTCGCATGATCCTTGCGGTTCTGTTCCCGCTCCACTTCGCCGAGGGTGTTACAGGAGAAAAGGCGTCGCATGGCCATCTTATTGTCCCACGTCTGGCTGATGCTGCTGTAGAGGCACCAAGCCACAAGGCAGCCTAATAAGGCCTGCATGCCGATCACAACGCCTTCGTTCAGTTTCGGAAGAATCATCTGCTGACGAACGCTGTTAAGCCAGCGATGGAGAAAGGTCCATAGGATATGAATGAGCAGCAGCAGCAGGATCCAGCCCACGTTGGTCGTAATGATGGCAAAATTCATATAGCCAACGAAGAACTCACGGGCCTCTTGTCTGCTGGTCTCTGCGACGAGCATTAGCATGGTTGGCGTCAGGGTGGACTCAAAGCGGACATAGCAGAACACGTCGGCGATGGCCACGCCATATAAAAAGATGTATAGCAATGCCTTCACCCACAGGCGAATCTTGCGGGGGATGAGCGTCAGGACGACGCAGAGGGCATAGATGTCGAAGAATAGTTCGGGCACCGTCAGTTCGTAGGGCTTTGCGCCACGTTCGCGCAGATAATAGGGCATCAACTCCAGATGACAGCAGAGCCACCCCAGGGCGAACATAAACACGAAGAAAGTACCATTCTTCGCGATGGGAGTCCAGAGCCATCTAAGCCACTTCAACGGATTTGTCATTTCTCTCACCTCTAACCTCTCTCCACTTACCTCTGAATATAAAGTCTCTTCTCCTTAATATAATCGGCTACGGCCTTCGGCACCAGTCTGCGGATGCCCCTGCCCTCGCGGATTCTGCGACGGATATCTGTGCTGGAGATATCCATATAGCCGACATCGCCTGGGGTGCGTGTATAGACCACAATCTCGTAGTTGGCCTTGATATCATCGGCACAGTACCACTTGTCGAACAGTTGCCAGTTGTCGCCTCCTATCATCAGCACGAACTCATTATCAGGGTAGTCTCGTTTAAGGGCTTCAAGGGTGTTCCAAGTGTATGATGGTTTCGGCAGGTGCATCTCGTAGTCGCTCACCACGATGCCATCCACGTTCTCCACAGCCAGACGGGCCATCTGCAAGCGTTGTTCATCGTCAAGCAAGTCTGTGGACTGCTTCAGCGGATTCTGAGGCGATACCATCAGCCACACCTCATCGAGTCCCGCCTGCTCTTTCAGTTGCAGAGCCAGCGAGATATGCCCGTTGTGGATGGGATTAAACGATCCGCCGAAGAGTCCTGTCCGCTTCAAAATTGTTGTTTTAGTTGTCTTAGTTGTCGTTATTTAAAAACTCCTGTATGACAGCCAGAGCATCGGCCTCGGCATATTCCAACATGTCATTGACGACCACCTTGTCGAACTTCTCCGCAAAGGTCAGTTCAAACTCAGCACGGGCAATACGTTGGTCGATGACCTCTGGGGCATCCGTGCCTCGGCCTTCGAGTCTGCGACGGAGTTCATTGATCGATGGGGGCTGGATGAAGAGGCTCAGAGCCTCGTCGCCATAGAACTGCTTGATGTTCACGCCACCCTTCACGTCGACATCGAACACCACGTTCTGTCCTGCCTCCAACTGCCGCTCCACCTGCGATTTCAAAGTGCCATAGAAACGGCCCTCATAAACTTCTTCGTACTCTAGGAACTCGCCGTTGTCTATCCGCTGGCGGAACTCCTCTGGCGTCAGGAAGAAATACTCCACGCCATTCTGCTCCGTGCCTCTTGGTGCTCTCGATGTGCAGGAGACGGAGAACGCCAGATTCAACTCCGGATGCTCCTTCATCAACCACGAGATAATGGTAGACTTTCCTGTTCCTGAAGGAGCGCTTACAATGATTAATTTTCCTCTCATTTACTTGTTTTCGTTTCGTTTACTATTTACGATTTACAGTTCTTGCGTCCCTTCGGTAGCAAGCGAGCAAAGCTCGAGCAGATTACTTCTATAGGCAGTATAATCAGAACGGCTTACCAGCATATCATCTGTAAACTGTAAACCGTAAACTGTAAACCAACCCTGCGCCCTACAAGGCGTTGAGCACTTGTTCCTTAATCTGTTCCAACTCGTCCTTCATCTTGACGACGATATTCTGCATCTCTGCCTGGTTCGACTTCGAGCCCGTAGTGTTGATCTCACGACCCATCTCCTGAGCGATGAAGCCCAATTTCTTGCCTTGTCCTGCAGGCTCGGCCATCGTGTCACGGAAATACTTCAGATGGTTCGTCAGACGCTGCTTCTCCTCACTGATGTCAAGCTTCTCGATGTAGTAGATCAGTTCCTGCTCCAATCGGTTCTTGTCATATTCCACACCAGGAATCTGCTGTAAGCCGTCGATGATGCGAGCCTTGATCTTCTCTACACGGCTCGTCTCATAAGGCTCAATCTCACCAAGCAGTCGTTCGATGTTGTCGATCTTCTCCGAGAATTTCTTCTGAAGGGCAGCACCCTCCTGGATACGGAAGTCCACCAGATTCTTCAGGGCTTCCTGTACTGCGCCCCTGACGGCTTCCCACTCAGCATCCTCCAACTCTTCCATCTCTGTCTTTGTCAGCACATCGGGCATACGAAGCAGCGTATAGAACCAGTCCTCAGGCACGGGGATACCCGTCTTCTCGGAGATGGCCTTGATCTGCTGGTAATAGTTCTCCACAAGGGCTGCATTAATAGGTGTCGGATCTGCCGCCATATCCTTTTCTATCCACACACTCATGTCCACCTTACCACGGATGAGAGCCTCTGCCACCATCTGGCGCATCTCCATCTCCCTCTCACGATAGAGTGGTGCAATACGGGTGTTCAGGTCAAGCTGCTTCGAGTTGAGCGACTTCACCTCTACATGGATTTTCTTCTCTTCATAGGCCACGACAGCCTTGCCGTAGCCCGTCATTGATTGTATCATGCGTTCCTTTTTTTATTATGATTCGTCGGCAAAGGTAATAAAAAAAGTTATAAGTTAGTTCTTTATTCTCAACTTTTTCGTATCTTTGCACTCGAATGACTTATTAAAGAATCATAAAACTCATTTTATATAGACTTCTATGAATTTTGCCATCAGCTTAGACAACAACTATGTAATGCCATGCCTGGCACTAGTTACCTCTCTTTTAGAGAACAACAAAAAGAACGACTGCCATATCTTTCTGCTGACAGATGGACTGACAGAAGATAATGTCGGAAAATTCCGCCGCCTGTCAGAAATCTATCAGCAAACGATAGACATTAAGATCATTCCACAAGCATTATATCAATCCTTACCATTCTATAAGCGCTACACCTTTGCCACCTATAACCGCTTTATGATTGCCGACCTGATTGAAGACTCAAAAGTCATCTACCTCGACGGTGATATTATTGTCAGACATGATCTCTCTAAATTATGGAACACTTCTCTTGACGGCTATGCATGTGGTGTTGTGGAAGACCAACGAGGTGACGACATTTTTGTACATAACCGAAACAAAATTGCCACACCATATTTCAATGCCGGAGTGCTGTTCATCAACCTAGATTACTGGCGGCAAAATGATATAGGCCAAAAGATGATCACTTATTTAAAAGAGCATACAGATACCTGTCTTTTCCCCGACCAAGATGCCGCCAACAAAACTTTAAGCGGTAAGGTGAAATACCTTGATTTCAAATACAACTTCATGGAAGACTGGTTCTACCCCACCAGTGAATGGCAGATACATTTCAGCAAATG
This sequence comes from uncultured Prevotella sp., assembly GCA_900319715.1. Taxonomy (GTDB): domain Bacteria; phylum Bacteroidota; class Bacteroidia; order Bacteroidales; family Bacteroidaceae; genus Prevotella. Next base: position 7,168 of record ONPM01000093.1, on the reverse strand, counting down.
GGACCGTATCCTCGCCGATCGTGAAGATCCTTACATTGTACACTACTGCCGAGGACTGAAACCTTGGTTCAAAGAATGTGTCCATCCTCTGAAGCATGAGTTCATACACTATGCCACCATGTACGACTTCATCGGCTATAGCGTCAAATTGAAGCCAGCTATGGCAAGTAAAATTCTCCCTCCCGATAATAACCAAACAAACAAGAACAATGAAAAAGGTATTACTGACAATGGCCATTGCTTGTTCGGTGGCCGCGCAGGCACAGAAAGCGCCTGTATTTGAGACTTCAGCCAAAGACGAGATTGCCGCCAACCGTTATCTGGCGGGGAGTAACTATCTGGACTATGACCGTCAACTGACGGACAAGGCCCTGACGCCAGCACCCAAAGGCTATGAACCTTTCTATATGAGCCACTATGGCCGTCATGGTTCGCGCTGGCTGATCTGGGAAGGTGACTACCGATTGCCTATGACCACGCTGAAGAGTGCCCGTGAAGCAGGGAAACTGACACCACTGGGCGAAGAGACACTCCAGAAACTGGAGGCCTTCCACCCCACAACGGAAAAGCGCCTGGGTGACTTGACGACGGTCGGCGAACGTCAGCATCACGGCATCGGAAAGCGTATGGCCCAGCACTTCCCTGAGATCTTCAAGTCCCCTGGCGTGAAGATCGATGCCCGCAGCACCGTCGTCATCCGCTGCATCCTCTCAATGATTGCTGAGTGTGAAGAACTGGCTGCTGCCAACCCTACAGCCCAGATCCATAACGATGTGAGTGAGAGCCTGCAATATTATCTGAACCAGCCATGGGAAGGAGTCGTCAAGGAACAGGGAAAGACTGGTGACAAGGAGTATGCTGAGGCTCAGCAGAAATACACCCACCCGGAGCGTCTGATGAAGGCCCTCTTCAACGATCAGCAGTGGGTATATAATAATGTGGCTTCTGGTGACTTTATGCGTCGTCTCTTCGAAGTAGCAGCGAATATGCAGAGTCACGATACAGACATCGAACTGCTATCTCTCTTCACAGACGATGAGGTCTACGACCAGTGGCGCATCCGCAATATCGGCTGGTATCTCGACTATGGTGCATCACCCGTCTCTGGGACAAAGATGCCGTTCAGCCAACTGAACCTCCTGAAGAACATCATCGAGACAGCCGATACCGTCACCCAGACACAGGCTACCCTGCGCTTTGGCCATGAGGTGTGTGTGATGCCCTTGGCCTGTCTGCTGGAACTTGATAACTGTGGTATGGCGGTAGAGAACCTTGACGAACTGGATACCTATTGGCGCAACTATCGCATCTTCCCCATGGGCTGCAACATCCAACTGGTGTTCTACCGTCCGAAGAAAGGTAAGGCTGGTGATATCCTCGTAAAGGCCCTGCTGAACGAACGCGAAACCTATCTGCCTGCCACAACTGACCAATGGCCCTACTATAAATGGCAGGACCTCCGCCAGTACTACCTTAATAAGATTAAGAAGTTTGAAAGTGGTTTATAGTTTATAGATGATAACCAGGCAAACCACTCATTCTGCCTATAGAAGTAATCATCTATAAACTATAAACTTTAAACTATAAACAAAAATCACTTAATCTTCGCTGATATCGGACTACGCAGACCTTTATAGGTTCTCAGGTACGCCTTGGCACTTCCAAATGAAAGGAACATGTCGAGGCGTACTGGTATATGGTTCTGATCGTCGGTAATCCAGAAGCGGATAAGTTCCTTGCTCTTGCCTTTTTCCCGCACATAGAACGAGAACACCAAACAGCGGAACTTCTCCTTTGTATCACTCATCTTATAGTTCTCCCTGCCACGGAATTCCAGCCAAGAGTTTTCGAGACTGAGGGCATCACTCACTGGCATGGGGATAACATCGTTCTTCTTCATTTTCGAGGCATCAAAGTTACGGGCACGGAGAAATATAGACATCATGTCATAGATGCACGATTTGTAGGTACTCGTATTCCATAAATGTTCGCCACTGGAAGTGATACGATGCTTCTTCAACTGGCAACAGCTATGAGGATAACTGTACCAAATCTCGTCAACATAATAACTGTTGCCTTCCAATGCGCCTTTTCGGAAATACAGTGGCGAAAGGTCAGGATTACAGTAAGAAAGTAAGGTATCTCTCATGATGAAGAACTTGTCGAGTTTGGAATTGCCTCTCGTGATAAGATACGACTTCCAAGCATCCTTGCCTTCAAACTTCGTCATCCTGATATCCATCTCGGCAGTACCAACCTTCACCCAGATGAATTTCCAGTTGAAGTAAAGATCATAACCGAGTGTCTCGCCCGACTTAAAGGCGGTATTCTCTATCCCACACTGGGCAAAAGAAGCCACAAGTGAGAAATGATAAGCAACCAATATCAATAACAGTTTTCTCACAATTACTTTATTTTTCTAGTTTAACATATTTGTCTCTATTATATTCGATACCAAGTTTCTTAGCACGATCAGCATTACGGTTCTTCAGTTTCTTCTCAGCCTCGGGCTTCTGCTTCGTGATGGCTTGAGGCTTCTGCTTGAAGCGTGGGGTGCCTGTGAGGTCCCACGGCTTGGTAATGTCCCATTTCTCCTTGCACTCTATTTCACGATTATAGAAGAATACATCCTCTGGCTGCACATCCTCATCGTAACTGCCTGTGTCCCACTTGCCGTTATTATTGGCATCGAGGTAGGCGCTGACGTAGTATTTATTGGGAATGATATAGTCGAAATGGGCGACATGGTTGCTGGCTATGATTTCTTTAACCACAGCGCCAGAGCCATTCAACAACTGCACCCGTAACGGCACCGTGTCTGTCACACCACTAAGGTTTAGAGTCAGGGTACTAAGTTCGTCAAGGCTCTTCACCTTGATGCCTTGCTTGTATTTGCCCGACACTTGACCATAGATGTTCTCAAAGGCAGCAGAGTCTATCTCCAGACTATATTCAATGCCTGGTCGCCAGTCGGCACTAATCTCAAACTTTCGGATCGTACCAGATATGGGGCTGAATTCGTATGACGCCTCATACCACAAACTGTCGATTTGTGAATAAAGATGGATGGCAGAAGTGTCGCAGCGTACCAACGGGTTAGGCATCTCAACGATCACTTTGCTGTCTGGCAGCATGGCCGAAGGAATATCAATCTTTGGTTTCAGCAGTTCGGCTGGATAGATGGAGTCGTATGGCTGGTCACGCTTCTTTTTCTTCTCCTGTTCCTTCTGCCACTTCTCTATCTCCTTGGCCTTATCCTTCATCCGCTTCTCGTAAGGAGTCTTTGCCAGTACCTCGAGAGTATCAGTCTGACTAACGAGGTTACCCAGCGTGTCTGTCATCATATAACTGACTTCCATGCGGAGCGTATCCTGATTAACGAGCATCGTATCACGCAGCCAATAGTGGATCGTATCCTGTTTCTCGTCAGTCTCGATGACAAAGGCACTGTCTGCCTCAAAGTTCATGCCCTTGATGACAGGCAACTCCGGATGTCCATAGGTGAAATACATCGAGAACTTCTCCGGATCCTTCCGCTCTGTCTTGAGAAAATAGCGGTCCGTCTGTATATGGGTGAAAGCCAGTAAGGTGATGTCGTCAGGCAGAAAGTGCGTATATGGCACAGAGCGTAGGGCATCGATATGGAGCGAGTCACGCCAGATGGTGTCGATGCGGGTGTCAGGCTTCGAACTGGGACTGAACGTATCATGGTTGAAAGCCAGCATCTCACTACGCATTCCGAAATGGAAATCGTTGTCCATATCCTGCAAGGCATAGGCACGGTAGGTACCTGGGGCGATACCCTTCACCACGAAGTGGCCCCTGCTATCTGTACGGGATACGCGCAACATGGGTTTTGTCTTGAAGGCAGAATCAGCCAGATCGTCGTAAAGTCCCACCATGATACCCTTTATAGGTTCGAGGTTTGAGGCGTCGAGCACATAGCCGGACACCTCGAAGGTGTCGATCTGCTCACCTGTGGAGAAGGTGAAGGCATACGATCCTAAGGGATTGCCTTCGTTATTGTCGCTGATGGCGTCGCTGAAGTCGATGGTATAGGTGGTGTTAGGCTTCAGCGAGTCCTGCAGTTCCACAACCACCTTCTTGCCTTGGGCCTTGATCTCAGGCATCTCCAATTGTGGAGGTGAGATAATCACCTTGTTCGTGGCGTCCTCCAGTTTGATGAACTCATCGAAATAGATGGCCACCTTCTTTGTCTTCACGCCTATGCTCCTTTCGGCTGGCTCAGTCCTCACCACCTGTGGTGGATCATCGTCAAACCATCCGCCATCAGGACTGCCCATCTTGGCGCAAGAGGAAAAGAGATAAGAGGTAAGGGGTAAGAGGTAAGAGATTACTCCTACCGCCACCAGCATACGCATACGTCTTCCTATATCTTTTCCTTTCTTCATAACTATTCTTTTACCTCCCCACTCACCTCATTCATCTTAAGCAGTTGTTCGATAGTGTCACGTGAGTTACTGAGACGGGGCACCTTGTGCTGACCGCCTAACTTGCCACGCAACTTCAGCCAGTCGTTGAAGAGGTTCTGGCGCGCCACAATAATCTCCAAAGGCTGGAGGGTGATGTCCTTATAGCGCTTGGCCTCGTAGTCGCTGTTGATCTCCTGCAGATGTTTGTCAAGGAGCATTGCAAACTGTTTCAGGTCTTGCGGAGGCTTGGAGAACTCGATGAGCCACTGATGGCGGCACTTCGCATTGGCATCCATAAACACAGGAGCCGCTGTGTATTCCAGCACCTCAGCACCTGTCTGATCACAAGCGTAGGCCAATCCCTTCTCGGCATTGTCCACAATCAACTCCTCGCCAAAGGCATTGATGAAGTGCTTCGTTCGGCCAGAGATGATAAACTTATAGGGGTTCGTCGAGGTGAACTGTATGGTGTCGCCTATCTCATAGCGCCAGAGGCCGCACGAGGTCGAGATGACCATCGCATAGTTCTTGCCCTTCTCCACAGCCCAGAGGGGCACAGGGTCACCCCCGTCCATCGGAATGAACTCATAGAACACGCCATAGTCGAGCATCAGCAGCATTGACTTGTCGTTAGGATCGTCCTGAATACCGAAGAAGCCCTCGCTGGCATTGTACGTCTCCATATAGTGCATATTAGGCGACGTTATCAGTTGTTCATATTGCTTGCGATAAGGCGTAAAGGCCACACCACCATGGAAGAACACCTCGATATTGGGCCACACCTCCTCCAGATGCTTTTTGCCCGTCATCTCCATCATACAGGTCAGCACGGAGAGCATCCAAGAAGGCACACCTGATATGTTCGTCACGTTCTTGTTCATGGCTTCCTGGGCAATGCGCTCACGCTTCACCTCGAAGTCGGAGAGCAAGGCCGTCTGCTTCTTCGGCACACGGACGAGGTTCACCAACGGATTGATATTCTCAATGAGGATGGCACTCAGGTCACCCACTAACGAATCCTTCAGATTATAGTTCGAGGCGTGGCTTCCGCCAAGGATCAGTCCCTTACCGTCGAACATTCTCGAGCGTGGGTTGTTCCTCAGGTAGATGGCCACCGAGTCGCGCCCTCCGGCATAGTGGATCTTCTGCAGACCCTCCTGGCTGACAGGGATAAACTTCGACTTATCGTTGGTGGTTCCTGAAGACTTCGCATACCACTTCACACGTCCAGGCCAGAGCACATCACTCTCACCCTGACGCATACGGTCGATGTCGCCCTTCAGTTCTTCGTATGTGTTCACTGGCACATTGCTGATGAAATCATCATAACCCTTGATGGCGCCGAAGACGCGCTTTCGGCCGTACTCTGTATCCTTGGCCGTCTGCACAAGGTGCTCCAGCACCGCTCTTTGCAGTGCCTCGCCACCATTCTGGTGCTTCTCCAACTCCCGCTGGCGCGATACAAATACCTTTCCTACTATTTGAGTCAGACTCATCTCACTTCTCTTTTTCACACGTTATCGCGTGCAAAATTACGTAAATCCCCTGTAACTGCGGAATAATTTACGTTTTTTTATCATAAGAAAGCCGTTATAAGCGATATCACGTAATTCTTTTAATACACTAAGATGCCATCATTGCAGGTACAAAACAATTTGTTTTGTTCTTTTACTAGTGCCTTGTAACATAGTAAAGGATGCCTACTTAGACTACAAAACAAATTGTTTTGTACCAAGTGAAGCTTAATACTAATCACAGACGTCTCTGACACGAAGACCAAGGATATTATGTTGAAATTAGGTGCAGGATATAATAACTATCCTACACCTCATGATACCCGAATTTAAATGTTGTTAGTCTTCTTCTTTGGGGAGTTCGTGCTTGGTATACTTCCCCTTTAGTTTTGTGAGGCCCTTGATGCCATCAGGATTGTAGATGATGAAGCGACCATCAGCCACTTGGACCCAGAGATTACCTGCCTTGTCATAATAAAGGCGCTGGACGTCGGAGATTACAAACTTTCTGGTGAGACCAAAGGAGGATGTCAACGTAATGCCCGTGTCGATGGACTGTGAGATCTTGGGCTCGCCCGTCATTTCCTTGTTGTCCCACTCATAAAACTTCTTCTGATAGTTGTCTGTCACAGCAAATACACGCTGACCATTGCAGGCATAGCGAGTAAACTTCTTATTCTCTCCTGGCAGGCAATATATCTCTTTGAAACTAAGCTCAGGCTGAGCAGGTGATTTCAATACTTGCTCACCCAATGCCACATAGATCTCATTCGAAGGTTCGTCATACCAGATAGAGCAGAATTCGCCTCCAGCACCATTGCCAACTTTGTCAACTTTGTAGCGTGACACACCTTCCTGATTGATTGGGCTTCCGGAATCAAGTGAGGGATTTGGATGAATTGGGGCAGTTATCATCTCGTAATATTCAAGAGCTATCAGCAGCCCATCGTTGATAAGAACGGCATCATGAATCGTATTGTCAACCCCAGTCCTAACTACTTCTTTTGTCTGCATGTCATATACAAGAGGAGTGTCTCCGTAAAGTAATAGATAGCGGCCATTGGGAGAGCAGATGATGTTGTTGCCACGATTGCCATAATTGAGAAAGCCTTTGTATTGCTCGCTTTGGGGGATAACGATCTCTGAAGAGTTGACATCAGTGCCATTGAACAAGGCGATACCCTTGTCTTCCAATCGCATATAGACATTTTTACCATCACT
>ONPM01000068.1 GCA_900319715.1 uncultured Prevotella sp. | reverse complement strand
GGTCAGTTGGGGATACACGTACACGTTGTTCATCTCCATGTACTGGATGCTGTCGCCCTCGTGCAGCACCTTGCCCACCTTCACCGTAGGCACGAACGTAGGCGAGTCCATCTCCGCCAAAACCTCTTCAGCGGTCATCCGCTGCTCCTGGGCCAGCACCTGCTGGCACACTGCGGCAGCGAGTATGATGATTATTGTCTTACGCATCTTGATCCCAAGTACCGTCATGCCAGACGGCTAATCTGGCTGCAAAGGTAGTCTATTTTGGATTATCCTGCAAATTTTTTTGCTTATATTAACGTGAGTTCGACGAAAATAATTCAAAAATAATTGTCTGATTATTAGGAAATTAGCGATAGCTTAACTTCATGATTACCCCTGGAGACGTTGATGACCGAAAGCCACTTAGGTAGAACACTCGCGACACAGATCGTTCGATAACTTCATGGTCAATCTTTTGGGAGCTCTACTGATGCAGTCATCGTCACTGCCGACTGGTAGTATTTGCCGGCTTCGAGGGTGACGCCGGTCTTGGTATAGGTATAATCGCCCTCACTGGTAGCAGCCGAAATGTTGATTGTGCCGTTGCTGACGGCGGGCACAGCGACATAGAATTCACTGAAGGTGCCTTCTTCGGGCATCACCATGACCATCAGTTCGTCTTCGCCTTTAACGATATTGACTTGTGTAGCCTTGATGGCATTGGTGCCGTCGGAGAGCGAGAGTTTCCAGATGGCGATCTGGCTCGCCATTGTCACGTCGGCTTTGAGGGAGGCCGTACCATCCGACATCAAAGTGAATTCGCCGTCACCCTGACAGAGGTCGTAATCGTTGGCGATGGTTTCCAGTGTACCGTCCTGTCCGGCCAGTGCGTCTTCACTTATGGTGCCATAAGTTGCCGCCTCGGCTGGGTCGTCGCAAACCCTTGAATAGGGATAGAGCAGCTTAACGGTCGTACCCGTTGTCACGCCTTCGGCAATCGTGGCGGTGATAGTGGCGCTCTTGTCGTCACTGACCGTCATCGTGGCCTTTGTCACCTGTTTCTGGCCTGACACCTCATACACCAGTGCCAGTTCATCGCCCGTTTTCCAGGCTGCGCTGATGGTGCTGGTGCTTTCTGTCATCACCGAACGTGTGGCGCTGCCCTTCATGCTGATGGTGGCTGAGAAGGAAATGCCTTTGCCCTGATGACTCACTACAGGCTGTTCGGAGGCTATGTCGCTGCTGCAGGCGGCCATCACGAGGCCCAGCACTGCAATCGTCAAATATCTGAATGTTTTCATCTTGATTGTCTGTTTATGGGTTTGACATCGGGTTGGTTACTTCAGCGGGTCTCCTCCATCGCCGAACGAGTCGTGGGGACTAATAACTGGGACTTTCACGATAACCTTATACGTGGCGGTCGTGGTGGCGTAGGTGTAGGTGTCGCTGTCTGCGACGGTGGCGGTGATGGTCGCCTCGCCAGCGCCCTTGATCGTCACTTCTCCAGTAGAGCTGTTGACGGTAACAACCTTCCCGTCGGTATCCGATGAGGAATAGGTCATCTTGCCGTCGCCCACCTTCGTCAGCGTGTTTGTAAAGGCTGCGTCGGTGGTCAGCTTCTCCACCGTTTGGGTCGTATAGCTGATGCTGCCCGCTGCCTTGGCGACGGTCAGCGTGTAGGTGGCCGTTGTGGTGGCGTAGGTGTAGTTGGTGCCGTCGGTGACGGTGGCCTTGATGGTGGCCTCGCCTGCGCCAGTGATCGTCACTTCGCCCGTCGATTCATTGACGGTGACATTCGTGGCGGTAGTCGAGTATTTCACTACGCCGTCGCCTGTATTCGTCAGCGTATTCGTAAACGCAGCATCGCCATAGGTCTTCGTGATCGTGGCTTCCTTGAAGCTGATGGTGGCGGCAGCCTGGGTGATCTCGACATCGGCACTGCCCGTTACGGTTTCGTATTTATCCTTCGTCACCTGGTAATACACGGTGTGCTTGCCGGCATCGGTGTAGGTGGGGTTCGAGGTCAGATTGTATTCGCCATCGGCCGTCGTCCTGTACTTGATGGTGGCGCCTGTGGCTGGCTCCGTCACAGTGACCGTGATGCCGTGGGCCTGGCCGTCGTAAGTACCTTTATATCCCGTGGCGCTGACAGTCAACTGCTCAGGCTCGGGGGCATTCACCATCATCGTGCTCTGGTAGTATTTGCCGGCCTCAAGGGTGACACCGGTCTTGGTACAGGTATATGTCTCTCCGTCTTTGATGAACTCGAAACTGAAGGTGGCATCCTTAGCGGGAGCCATGGCAATCCAATAGGTATTTTCAACAGTTTCATTCACCGTTGTCAGCACTTTGCTGTTGCCGTCTTTGATCGTTAACTGCGTTAGAAAATAATACAGATCGCCACCGTCATTCCTAAAACTTAATTGCACGATGGCCAACTGGTTTTTGAGGCTTACGATGCCCTTCAGTGAGGCGGCTTCGCCCACCACCTGCAGTTTGGCACCGGTCGATTTGCGCAGGTCAAACTGTTGGGAGATGGTTCCTTTATCACCATCCTGCTCTTTGAGGAGATCGTCCTTCACGTCCAGGGTTTCTCCATCCACTGCCGAGGCGGGGTAGATCACTGTCACGTCGTCACCGTCCTGGGGATCGCCTGTGAGGTTGCCACTGATGGTGGCGGCGCCCGTCTCGTCATCCACGTCGGTGACCTCCATCACATCCATCACGCCGTCATGGATGAGGGCCACTTTCTCTTTTTTCTCCCAGTAGGTAACCAGCCTGTCATCTTTCTCCTCAATGGTGCGGGTGGTGGCAGTGCCGGCACTGAGCGTGGCGGTGAAGGGGATGACCCTACTGCCTTGCTGCTCAGGGGCTATGTCGCTGCTGCAGGCGGCCGTCAGCAGGGCCAGCACTGCGAGACTGAATATCTTGTTTGTCTTCATCACTTTATTTCCTTTCTTTATCCATTAGTCCGACATGTGTTACTCATCCCTATTAAACGGGTCACCGCCTTTTTCGTAGTCATCAGGATCACCGATGCCTGAGGGATCCGGTTCCGGCTCGGGCTCGGGTTCCGGCTCAACGACGGTCACGGTGCAGGTAGCGGTCTTTGTTTCGTAGTGGTAGTAGTCGGTATCTTCTTTGATGGTGGCGGTGATGGTGGCCTCGCCGATGCCCACGATCTTCACTAAGCCGTTCTTATCGACGGTGGCGACCGTCTCCTTGTCGGATGAATAGGTCACCTCGCCGTTGCCCACCTTCTCCAACGTGATGGTAAAGTCAAGGTCGCCCACCGTTCTCTTAACAGGCTCCTTAGGATAGCAGATGCTTCCTTCGGCCTTGTTTACCGTCAGGGTATAGCTTTCAGAAGCTAAATACATTCCATCGGTTTCCTTTAATACCGCATTCACCACCACCTTGCCGGGCTTTTCGAACGTCACCTTGCCCGACTCGGCGTCAATCTTTGCCCCGCAGGTGTTGAATTCGCCGTCTCTGGTGTAGTATGTCACGGTGCCCTTAACACCTTCTATTTGTAATTCCTGTTGATAGGTATTTTTACTGGCTGTGGGGCTCCAGGTTACGCTTGGATTTTCCTTTTCGAATATATATTCAGGCATCTTTAACGAACCATTCTCCACACCTTCCTTCACATTCTGTTTTAAGTTCTCGACCGCTACGCCAACGGCCTCTTTAGGCGTGGTTTCCTGTGTGCCGGCTTTGGACATGATTTCAGGAATAGTCTGTAACTGTTGTCGGTTTGTATTATCGTTAACCGTTACAAACATCACTTTGCCTAAATCAAAACTTATGCCGTGAGTGGAACTCATAGTTTCTAATAAAAGGTCTCTTACCATGTCCATGGTCTTTTCCATGCTGGCATTCTCATTACTAACAGCTATTGCCGCCAGAAAGGTGTTAAAACTGAACGTTCTCTGAATCACATCGCCAGTAGAAGAGGCTACTTGGGCTGCAGATACAAGAGTCCCACTAATATTGACACCAAAAAATAATCTCTCTAGATCATTATATTCGACTGTACCACCAAGTCCCTTAATTGTGTTACTATCATCAAGAATCCAATCGGTACGCGTGGAAGCTTGGCTGCAGTTACCACCTTTCTGGAACACAAAGTCGTCGCCCACTTTCTTGAAGACGACGTTATAGAGATTACCCTCATAGTAAAACCAGAAGGCGATGGTGGCGCTCTCCTTCTGAGCATCTCTCAGCAGGTCGGTCGCCTTGACGACGGTTTCAGGCGCCGGTGTAGGTGTAGGCGCCGGTGTAGGTGTAGGTGTCGGTGTAGGTGTCGGCGTGGGGGTCGGAGTTGGTTCGACGGGATTGTCGGGGATCACGATGTCACCACAACTCGTAAGGCTTGCGCCAACTGTCAGCACAAACGCCATCAATAGCATTCTTCTCAGTTTCTTCATAATTTTTAGGTTTTTATTGATTATCTGTGTGCAAATTTACGAAGAAATTTGTTAATGGCAATAGCTCTCCCCCTTAAAGTGTGTTAATCGGCGACAGGCGGCGAAATAAAATAATAAGAGGTGTGGAACAAATAATTGTTGGACCTTTCAATAAATTCCGGGATTTTTTTTCGATAAACCAGAATTATTCATTATCTTTGCAGCGTTAAACTTAAACGCGAGGATTATGAGGACACGAATCGTATATCTGTTGTTGTGGGCGGTGCTGGGCGCGAAGGCTCAGGAAACGAGGCCGTGGGAGCAGTACCTGAACGAGGTGATGACACAGGATGACCTGGAATCATCGTCGTGGGAAGAGACGTATGAACTGCTGTGCGAACTGGAACAGCATCCGTTGGACATCAACCGTGCGACCAGGGAACGGCTGGAGGAACTGCCCTTCCTCTCTGCCCAGCAGATAGAGGGCATCATGGAGTACCTGTGGCGATACGGGCGGATGGAGTCGAAGGCTGAACTCCAGATGATACGTGCCCTCGACTATGCCCAGCGCCGACTGCTCGCCTATTTCGTGACTGTGGGTGAGGAGCCGGCCGACTCGCTGCCCAGGCTCAAGGACATCGCGAAATACGGCAAGAGCGAACTGATGGCCTACGGACGTGTGCCCTTCTATGAGCGGAAGGGCGACAGGGAAGGCTATCTGGGACCGCCATACCGCCACTGGCTGCGCTATCAGTTCACATACGGCGAGCAGGTGAAACTGGGACTGGTGGGGGCGCAGGATGCAGGGGAGCCGTTCTTCGCCAACAGCAACAGGACGGGCTACGACTACTATTCCCTCTATCTACAACTGCGCAACCTGGGGCGGGTGGAGTCGCTGGTCTTAGGCAACTACCGTGTGTCGATGGGCATGGGACTGGTGATGAACAACAGTTTCGCCCTGGGGAAGATGATGATGCTGCAGAACCTGGGACGATCCACCTATACCCTCAGGGCCCACTCCTCGCGTTCGGAGGGCTCGCTCCTGGGGGCTGGCGCCACGATCGACATGGGACGGGACCTGAAGTGGACGGCCTTCGTATCGTATAAGCCTGCTGACGCCACGCTGAACAAGGACGGGACGGTGGCCACCATCCTGACGACGGGCTATCACCGTACGCAGGCGGAGATGGCGAAGAAACATAACCTGCACGTCCTGAAGACGGGGGGCAGTCTGCGCTACGCCCCTGGGGGCTTCCACCTCGCCCTGAACGGGCTCTACACCCATCTGGACAGGCCGTTGCGCCCCAACACGAACAGCCTCTATCGAAGGCATTATCCGCAAGGCAGCGACTTCATGAACCTGAGCCTCGACTATGGCTACGCCAGTCCGAGGGTGGCTCTCAACGGGGAGACGGCTGTCGACCAACAGGGGCATCTGGCCACCATCAACGCCGTCAGCCTGCGACTGTCGGATGCCGTCAGCCTGATGGCCCTGCAACGCTTCTACGCCAGCCGCTATACCTCGCTCGACGCCCAGAGTTACAGCGACGGGGGGAAGGTGCAGAACGAGAGCGGGGTATACCTGGGCCTCAACTGGCAACCCTCGCAGGCGCTCAGACTGTCGGCCTATACCGACTATGCCTATTTCGCCTGGGCTCGCTATCAGGTGTCGCAGTCGTCGTACGCCTGGGACAACATGCTGCAGGCTGCCTGGCAGAAACGGAACTGGACCATCAGCGGGCGATACCGCTTCAGGGTGCGACAGAAGGACGGAGCAGACAAGAAGACCCTCGACACCTACGTGGAGCATCGGGGCAGACTCAGTGTGAACTATGGACGTGAGCAGGGACTGGGAGGGCGCGTGCAACTGGATGGCGGCTTTTCGCCGAGGAGTGAGGTGGGAGGAGTGAGGAGTGATGAGTGGGGCGCGATGGTGAGTGGCACCCTGGCCTATACCCACAGCTGGCTGCGACTGAACGGCGGACTGGGCTATTTCCATACGGACGGCTACAACAGCAGGGTGTATCTCTACGAACAGGGCCCGCTTTATACCTATTCATCGCTGCAGTTGTATGGTGAGGGTCTGCGCTATTGGCTGATGGCAAGGGTCAGCCTGGGCAGGAACCTGACGCTGACAGCGAAGGCTGGAGTCACTGATTATCGCGATCGTCAGACTATCGGCAGTGGCAACCAGCAGATCGACGGCTCATCGCAGACAGACCTCGACTTGCAAGTGAGGTGGAAGTTTTAGTTTTGTTTACAGTTTACGGTTTACAGTTTATTTTTTAGTTTACAGTTTACGGTTTACAGTTTACAGATGATTACCTGGAGGCGGTTTGTCTGTTTATAGTTTAAAGTTTATAGTTTATTGTTTATTGTTTATTGTTTATAGTTTAAAGTTTATAGTTTATAGATGATTACCTGGCAAGCCACTCGATGGTGCTGTAAAAAGGGCAGGAGTCTTTCTGCTGCCTATAGAAGTAATCATCTGTAAACTGTAAACCGTAAACTGTAAACAAAAAAACTACACGAGCCTATGATAGATCGCGGCGACCTGGCTCGCGACGTTGTCGCCCTGGAAACGGCGGATGTAGGCCTGGCTGCGCTGGATGCGCTCTTCGCGGCCTGGCGCGCCCTTCTGCGACTGACGGATGGCGTCTGCCAGGGCCTCTGGGTCGTCGGGACTGACATAGAGACAGTCCGGACCGCCTGCCTCTTCCAGGCAGGAGCCCGTACAGGCCACCACGGGCAGTCCACAACTGACGGCCTCGATGATGGGGATGCCAAAACCCTCGTAGATGGAGGGATAGACGAAACACTCGGCCTGGGAATACAGCGCAGGCAGGTCGGTATCGGGCACGTTGTCGAGGATGAACACACGACGATGGAGGCCGTGCGACGACATGTAGTCCATCACCTGGTTCGTGTACGACGTGCGATGGCCCACGATGACGAGCGACAGATGGGGCAGAGCCTCCAGCGCCTTGACGGCCAGCAGGATGTTCTTGCGCTGCTCGATGGTGCCCACGTTCAGGATAAACCGCTTGGGCAGGCCGTACTTCAGCCGCACCTGCTCTTCCTCGACGGGGGTGGGCACGCTCGTGAAGCGGGGGGCACAACTCTGATAGACGACGCTGACGCGCGAGGGCTCGACGGGTCCCAGTTCCAGGACATCGCGACGGGTGCACTCGCTGATGGCGATGATGTGGTCGGCCTCATTGATGGCGCGACGGAACTTCCAGGCATAGATTTTCGCATCGAGCCACGGGTAGAACTCAGGGTGGCGCAGGAAGATGAGGTCGTGGATGGTCACCACACTGCGGATGCCACTGCGACGGATGCCTATGGGTAACTCGCCGCTCAGTCCGTGGAAGACCTGCACCTTGTCTCTCTTCAAGTCGCTCACGATGCCGCGTTCGCGCCACAGCGCCTTGTCGAAAGGCAGGAAGGTGGACTCCTTGGGATAGCAGAAACTGACTCTGGGCAGTCCCTCGATCTGGGACCGCAGGTCGTCGCGCCCCTTGTCGGGGGCATAGAGTCGCAGTTTCAGGCTGGCTGGCAGATAGGCCAGGTCGCGCACCAGCGTGCGGCTGTAACTGCCTAAGCCTGTATTGTTGCGCACAATGCGCTTGGCATCGAATCCGACTGTGATGGAGTTGTTCATGAGCGATGGAAGTGTTTAAAGACAAATCGGACGACGAAGAAGTTCGTGGGGACGGCGATGGCATATACACCCAGCGGGGCGAGTTCGCGGCTCAAGCCTACCCAGAGGAAGAAGTTGAGCAGCACGATGTGCAGGCAGTAGTTGAAGAGGTGGGCGCCTCCGAAGCCAATGCCGTTTCTCGTAGAGGTCTGTTCGTGGAAGGTGAAATGGGCTGAGAGCCAGTAGTTCACAAAGAAACTGAGCACGTAGCCGATGGTATAGGCTATGTTCACGTTGATCCAGTGCTGCAGGATCCAGTAGATGACATAGTTTAATACGGTTGATATCGTACCCACGACAGCAAACCGGAACATCTCGCCGAAAGTCTCTCGTTTTAACATAGCGTTCGTTCTTTCGGCCACAAAGGTACGTCTTTTTTCAGATAAAAGAACAAAAGAACGAAAAAAAAGTGTACGAGTGTTCTTTTATCTGATTATTTTTTGTACTTTTGCAACGAAATGAGTGAAGCGTCAAAGATATCCGTCGTCATCAATACCTACAATGCCAGGCAGCATCTGCAGAAGGTGTTGGAGTCTGTGAAGGGCTTCGACGAGGTGGTGGTGTGCGACATGGAGAGTACGGATGACACAGTGGCGATAGCCAGGGAGTATGGTTGCAAGGTGGTGACATTCCCCAAGGGCGACCATACCTGCTGCGAGCCTGCCCGCACGTTTGCCATCCAGTCGGCATCCAGTCCCTGGGTGCTGGTGGTGGATGCAGATGAGATCGTGACCCCGGAACTGCGCGAGGCACTCTATCAGGAAGTGCGGCGCCAGGATGTGGCGGCGGGGTATTACATCCCCCGTCAGAATATGTTTATGAGCATGTTCGTGCGCGACTTCCACTATGACTACCAGTTGCGCTTCCTGGTGCGTGAGGGTACGGAATGGCCTCCGTATATCCATTCCCTCCCCAAGGTGCCTGGAAGGGTGGAGAAACTCAAGGCCCGCAAGGAAGCCCGGCTGCTGCATCTCATGGACGAGACCATGCATGAGTATGTGGCGAAGATGAATGTGTATACGGACAACGAGACGGAGAAGAAGCAGTATGGCCTCTTCGCCCTGTTCTGGCGACCCCTCTGGCGTTTCTTCAAGAGTTATGTGATGGACGGCAGTTTCCGCATGGGCGTCCGAGGGCTGATACGCTCGGGGATGCATGCTGTGTATCAGTTCATCTTAGTGGCCAAGATCATCGAGAAACGATATCGAGAGTAGTTTACAGTTTACGGTTTACAGTTTACAGATGATAACCTGGCAAAGCCACTCGTAAGGGCTATAGGATGAATCCATTCCGCCTATAGAAGTAATCATCTGTAAACTGTAAACCGTAAACTGTAAACCGTAAACAATCAATGCTATGGTTTATTGTTTACAAAGGCGCGCTGGTCCTTGTACTCACGATAAGGCAGATTATAATCCAGATAGAAGAAGTTATGCTGGCGCTGGTTGTCGTGGGGAGGGATGACCATGTAGTCGCCATACTTCTGGCGCAGATAGTCGTCATAGTGTTCAACACCCATCACCTGATGACCTTCGAACTCGAAGGGCTGTGGCGTGCCCAGCATGGTCTTGGGAATGACCCCCTGCACACCATCGTCATAGTCGAGCACATAGTCAGACTGGTCGTAGTCGTAGGCCAGATAGGCAGCCCTCAACTGACGGCGCGCCCACTCGTGGGAGAAGCATCGCTGGATGAGCAGGATGGGCCACGCACTGGGTCCATGGCCATGCTTATAGGGGTCGCGATGCAGGAAATAGAGCAGTTTGTCGAGGGCCTTGTAACGGGCCACAGCCATCTTCTGGGCGAAGGGCGAGGGGGAGATGCCGTCGATGGGAAACACGTCGATATAGATGCCTGCTACATAGTCGCTGTGTGCGCGCTCTATCAGGGTGGTGCTGCTGTCGACAATCTTCCCGAAGCCGCCAGGGTAGGTGGGCGAGGTCTCGATGCACAGGGCCTCCAGCGGCTTGGGCAACCACTCGTGGGCATGCATCATGAAACGGTCGTAGTCAGGACGGGGCATGCAGATGTCCATGTCGTCGTCCCAGGGGATGAACCCCTTGTGGCGGACGGCACCCAGCATGGTGCCCGCCCAACAGTAGTATCTGATGTCGTGCGCCTGACAGACACGGTCTACAGACAGCAGGATCTGCAGAATGTGCTGATGGAGGGTCTCTATATCGTATGAAGCCATAATTCTGCTGCAAAGGTAGTTCTTTTTTCAGACATAAGAACAAAAGAAACAAAAAAATTGATGTCCTGATGACCTTATATCTAAAAAAATGCGTACTTTTGCAGCGTGAAGATTTTCCATATAGTATCGAATAAGGAGTGGGGCGGAGGCGAACAGTATGTCTACGACCTGAGTCAGCGCCAAAGGGCTGACGGTATTGATGTCGGCATCTTCTGCAAGCCGGTGGAGGCGATCGTGCAGAAGTATGCAGAGACAGGCATGGACGTGCTGCCCCTGGCCCTGGGTGGTGCCCTCGACCTGAAGAGTGCCTGGCAGATGGCCAGGGTGATCAAGAATTTGAGAATCAGGGAATCAGAGGATCAGTCTGTGATCCTGCACGCCCATAACTTCAAGGATGCCTTTACGGCGTGCTATGCCAGAAGCCTGGCTGGCCGGAAGCAGGTGCGGGTGGTGATGTGCCGCCATCTGACGCGGAAGGGCAAGAATTCGTGGCTCTATCGCTGGCTATACCGCCATCTGGATCGTCTGATCTTCGATTCGGAACTGTCCAAGTCTGAGTTCCTGAGCACCCATCCTGCCATCGATGCTTCCAAGTTGGGCGTCGTCCATACGAGCATTGTCGTACCCAAGGAGGTGACGCCTGTCGATATCAGAACCAGGTTCGGGATACCTTCAGACTGTGTCATCGGCATGTATCATGGGCGCTTGGATCCGGAGAAAGGACTCGACACACTCTTGGATGCCGTGGCCCTGCTCCAGGACCCGTCTTTTCTCAAGGATACCTCTCACCTCTCACCTCTCGCCTCTCACCTCTTAATCTTGGTGGGTCGTGGCAGCGACGAATACACGGCCCATCTGAAACAGGTCGCTGCAGACAAAGGCATCTCTGACAAGGTGGTCTTCGCGGGCTTTGTGCATCCTGTGCTGCCCTACGTCGCTGCTGCCGACTTCGGCATCCTTGCCTCCACCGTTCAGGAGGGGTGCCCGCTCTCCCCTCAGGAATACATGTCGCAGGGGCATCCTGTCGTCGTCACCAATAACGGTGGCCAGCGTGAGTATGTGATACAGGAGCAGAACGGCCTGCTGGTGCCCCCTGGCGATGCCCAGGCACTGGCTGGGGCGATGGGCCGTCTGATAGATGACGCCACCCTCCGGCAACGGCTGGGACAGCAGGCAAAGGCAGACTTCGATGACCAT
This sequence comes from uncultured Prevotella sp., assembly GCA_900319715.1. GTDB lineage: Bacteria > Bacteroidota > Bacteroidia > Bacteroidales > Bacteroidaceae > Prevotella. The sequence continues at coordinate 1,937 of ONPM01000068.1, read as the reverse complement.
CTGGACTATGCCCATTATTATGCGCAAATCAAAACCGTCTATGGCGTATGAACAAAGTGGTCTACTATCTCGTGTCTGCCGTCTGGTATCTGTTGTCGCTGCTGCCATTCTGGATCCATTACCTCTTCAGCGATTTTGTCTATCTGGTCCTCTATCGTCTGCTGGGCTATCGTGTGAAGGTGGTGCGGAACAACCTCAGGACCTCGTTCCCTGAGAAGTCTGAGGCAGAGATCCTCACAATCGAACGCGCTTTCTACCATCGACTCTGCGACTACTTTGTCGAGGCCGTGAAGATGCGGACGATGTCTGAGCGGCAGATGCGTCGGCACATGGTCTTCAAGGGCACGGAACTGGTGAACGAGTGCGTGGCAGACGGGCAGTCGTGTGCCGTCTACTTGGGCCATTTCTTTAATTGGGAGTGGGTCACCTCGCTGCCGCTATGGGTGTCGGAGAAGGCACACTGCGGACAACTCTACCACGCCCTTGAGAACGAGACGTTCGACACCCTCTTCCTGCGACTTCGCGGACGGTGGGGGGCAGAGTGCATCGCCCTGGTGGACATCCTCCGCAAGACCGTCGAGTTCAAGCGTCAGAATCAGCCCACGGTGCTGGGCTACCTGGGTGATCAGGTGCCCCACTGGAACAATATCCACCACTGGTGTTGGTTCCTGAACCACGACACCCCTGTGATGACAGGCACGGAGCGTATCGCCATCAAGAACCGTCAGGCCATCTTCTTCCTTGAGATGTCTCAGAAGAAACGGGGCTATTATGAGGCAGAGTTCAAACTGATCACCCGCACACCTGAACAGTTGAAGGCGTTTGAGGCCACAGACATCTATCATCAGATGCTGGAGGCGAGCATCCGTCGTCAGCCCGAACTGTGGCTGTGGAGCCATAATCGATGGAAACGCACGCGTGAGGAATTCAATGAGCGCTTCCAGGTTGTCAACGGGAAAGTGGTGCCTAGGGAGGGGTGTGAGTAGGTTTTGTTTACAGTTTACAGTTTACGGTTTACAGATGATTACTGTCAAGAGTTTACGGCTTACAGTTTACAGTTTACAGTTTACGGTTTACAGATGATTACTGTATACAATTTATAGATGATTACCGTTAAAGATTATAGTCTATGATATATGTAAAAGGCTCGGGATGGATGTGCAACAACATCCTTCAGTACGGACACTTCTATGCCTGGGGCAGGGAGCATGGACGGAAGACCATGTCGATGCGCTTCGCCTACAAGTTCCAGTATTTTCACATCTGCGACACGCCCAACCACAGTTTCCTGCGCTATACCATCGCCAAATATGCAGCCAAGTGGGGCTTTATCCCCACGCTGGAGTTCAACGAGGTGGGTGCCGACATCAGCGAGGAGGAAGAGAAGATGCTGAAGTACAAGGATATCGCCGTCGTAGGATGGGAAGCACGCTGGTATGACCTCTTCCTGAAATACAAGCAGGAGATCATCGACCTGTTTGCCTTCAAGGACTCTGTGGTCAAGGCCTGTGAGCCCGTGCTGTCGTCAGTCTCTAAGGACTCTTGTCGCCTGGGCGTACATATCCGTCGTGGGGACTATGCGACGTGGTATGACGGAAAGTATTTGTTTTCTGATGAGGTGTTCCTGAGACTTATCAAAGAGTTTATCGCCCTGCATCCTGGCACGTCAGTCTTCATCTGTGGCAATGACGCCTCGCTCGATAAGGAGCGTTATGAGCAGGAACTGAAGGGTACCCGTGTGATATTCCCTAAGGGGAATGCGGCGGAAGACCTGTATGTGCTCTCAGAGTGTAACTACCTGATAGGCCCTCCCAGCACGTTCTCGCTGACGGCATCCATGTATCACGATACGCCCCTCTATTGGATCAAGGATGGCGAAGCACCACTGACGGAATCGTCGTTCGGACACTTTGACGAACTGTTCCAGCACATCCTCT
>ONPM01000066.1 GCA_900319715.1 uncultured Prevotella sp. | reverse complement strand
TGTTCCAATGGATTTCGCCCATCTTTTCACGGATGATTTCCGTGCTGGTATTGGCTAATAGCCGGTCACTTTTCCTGAATAATGCGTCCATATATTTACTATTTCGGGTGCAAATATAATAAAAATGTTGCTTGCGTGCAACATTTTATCGAAAAAATGTCGGCTAGGCGCAACAATTCCTCTTCAAAATGTGGCCCGTATGTACTGTCTTTTATACTCTGTTTCGTTGTATTCACAAGTCGAAGACTACGTCAGAGGTCGTTCCTCATGATTGTCTAATCATATTCTATTTTCAATTATGTTAACATTAATATCTCTTTTGCTCATTTTCGGATAGAGGCCCCAATAATTATAATACACAAACATAGGCAAAACAATATCACCAGAAAAGAATAAATCAAGATAAGTTTTCCCGTCTCTTTCGTAAAAGGATTGTTTATCAAGATTCTGATAAACATTGTTTGATAATTTCTGCCCGATAATTAATGTATATGACTTAAAATCAATCGATGGCATTTGCTCCTTACCTGTATAGATTGCTTTTAAATCGTCATAACTATTTATGAAATAGCAAGTTTCAGAATTATCAAGGTGGAACGCACTATTATTCTCACCCCATGACGTAAGTGGTAATTCCTTATTAAAGAAATCGTAAAGATCATCAAAGTTACTTTTGTCTCCAGGAACTGGAATAATTTTGCCATCATTTCTACTGATAACTGTCTCTGTTGGATCCTCAGGTGTTTTGGGATCATCATTATCATCACTACTGCAAGCCGTCGTCACCATGCCGGCCATCAGCAGCACGACACTCATCGTAAATAACAAATTCTTTTTCATAACTACTAAACTTTTAAAATGATTAAACGTCTTCATTTGTAGACTTTCTACATAGATATAACTGAGAAAAACCAAAAGGTTGACGGGATTTTGCTATCTTTTAAGATACTTTAACGCTTACAGACATCGTTCGAGGACAGTCGACAGCACTGACGTTTGAATCTGCCGATCTTACCTTCATCAGGAACACACTTGGGCCAGACGTGATAGTCCCAACGAACTGTCTGTCAGGACAATCTGTGATCTTATGACCGGAGAGCCTGAATCAGAGCGTCAAGTTGCTGTTGGTTCATGCCGTGAGAGAGCAGATAGTCGCTGAACGCCTTGGCATAGTCAACGTTCGGCAGTTGTGCTTCGTCGCTGATGCCTGCATAATACATCAGGCACGGGTTGAGCCTCAGCGATACCAGCGTGTTGCATGCATCACGGTCTTTTTCCGGCGTGACGCTATAATAATTATAATAGGTGACCAGATAGTCGGCTACAATCTCCTCGTACGTCGCTCCGCACAGTCCTTCAAGCAGGGCGCACACATATCCTGTGCGGTCTTTTCCCTCCATGCAGTGCACGACATAGGGTGCGGGGCGCGACGGCAGTTCCTTCAGTACTTCAATCAGCCGGTTGTTGTAATCTTCTGCCGTAGGGTCAGCCTTCAGCGGGCACAGTATCACGTTGCCTCCATCCCAGAGCGTACGGCTGAAGGAAGGCATGTCGTAGGACTGCATCATCTCCTCTGTGTCGGCGAGGTTGAGCACGGTCCCGGCCTTGACGCTTTCCAGATATTCCGACACATAGTTGGCGCGGTTGTATAAGTTGGTGAATGGCGTCGAACAGCGGTATAGTACACCATCTGCTATATGGCCGGCCTTCGCGACACGGGCATTGGCATACTCTGCGTCGGAGAGTGTGGAATAGTCGTTGCGGTCGTTGGAGTATTGCATGCTCATGGCCTTCTGAACGCCGAGACAGCCACCCTTTTCCTTCATCCTGACGGTGACGCTGTGACCCTCCAGTCCTCTGAGTTCCTCGGGCAGTCCGGTGAGGCTGGCCGTGAAGCAGATGCTGGGATAACTGGGATAAGCCACGGTCAGGTATTCTCCACTGCGGGTGTAGTAGCCGTCGTAGTAAGGCACGACGAACGTCTGGTCGTCAAAGGTGATGCTGATGACGTCACCGACTGTGAATCCGGCCTCCTCCATATCTGCTTTAGTAAAATCGAACATGGCTCCGTCGTATTCGTTATACGTGGAGATGACGCCTTTCAGTACCGGCTCGTCGAAGGGTTCGACGGGATTGCCTTCGTTAGAGCAAGAGGTCGCTAAGGTCAGTACACTTACAAGAACGAACAGGAAGGCCGACTTCCAACGGGTCTGTGATGATGCAGAAGGGTTTAAACTTCTGGATTGAAAATATAACATAGCCTAAGTCTTTGTCTCTTTTTTGGTGCAAAGATAAGAATAATCATTGAAATTAGTTGCATTTTATTTTGCATTTCGCCCGATTTGCACTATCTTTGCAGCCAAAATCAATAAATACGTATTTAAGGAATGGAAAACAAGACTTTTAAGCGCACGACGGTGACGTCGGCGCTGCCCTATGCCAACGGCGGCGTGCATATCGGCCATCTGGCTGGTGTGTATGTGCCTGCTGATATCTATGTGCGCTATCTGAGACTGAAGAAGCGCGAGGTGCTGTTCATCGGAGGTTCGGATGAGCACGGTGTACCCATCACCGTCCGTGCCCGCAAGGAGGGCATCACGCCACAGGACGTGGTGGACCGCTATCATAAGATGATCAAGGACTCGTTTGAGGAGTTCGGCATCTCGTTCGACATCTATAGCCGTACGACCTCGGAGACGCACCACAAGTTTGCCGCCGACTGGTTCCGCAAACTCTACGACGAGGGCAAACTGACGGAGGAGACCACCGCCCAACTCTACGACGAGGAGGCCAAGCAGTTCCTCGCAGACCGTTATGTGACGGGCGAGTGCCCCTACTGCCACAACGAGGGCGCCTATGGCGACCAATGCGAGAAGTGCGGACGTGACCTCTCGCCTACGGAACTCATCAATCCGAAGTCGACCATCTCTGGCTCTACCCCCGTGATGAAGGAGACGAAGAACTGGTATCTGCCGCTGAACGAGTATCAGGACTGGCTGAAGCAGTGGATCCTCGAGGAGCACAAGGAGTGGCGTCCGAATGTCTACGGACAGTGTAAGTCCTGGCTCGATATGGACCTGCAGCCCCGTGCGATGACCCGTGACCTCGACTGGGGTATCCCCGTGCCCATCGAGGGTGCCGACGGCAAGGTGCTCTATGTGTGGTTCGACGCGCCCATCGGCTATGTGTCGAACACCGTCGAGTTGTGCGCCAAGGAGCCTGAGAAATGGGGCAACTGGGAGAAATGGTGGCAGGATGAGGACACCCGTCTGGTGCACTTCATCGGCAAGGACAACATCGTGTTCCACTGCATCATCTTCCCCGTGATGATGAAGGCCCACGGCAAATATATCATGCCTGACAACGTGCCTGCCAACGAGTTCCTGAATCTCGAGAACGACAAGATCTCTACCTCTCGTAACTGGGCCGTATGGCTCCACGAGTATCTAGTGGATATGCCTGGCAAACAGGACGTATTGCGCTACGTGCTCACCGCCAATGCCCCTGAGACGAAGGACAATAACTTCACGTGGAAGGACTTCCAGGATCGCAATAACAACGAACTGGTGGCTGTGTATGGCAACTTCGTGAACCGCGCCCTACAACTGACTAAGAAGTACTGGAACGGAGTGGTTCCCGCTTGTGGCGAGTGGCTTGACGTTGACCGTCAAGCAATTGAAGAATTTAAAAATGTAAAAACTAAAATTGAAGAGCTGCTGGAGCAGTTCAAGTTCCGCGATGCCCAGTTCGAGGCGATGAACCTCGCCCGCATCGGCAACCGCTATATCACCGAGTGCGAGCCTTGGAAGGTGTGGAAGACTGATCCCAAGCGTTGTGAGACGATTCTGAACATCTGTCTGCAGTTGACGGCTAACCTCGCCATCGCCTTCGAGCCGTTCCTGCCGTTCTCGAGCAAGAAACTCCGCGAGATGCTCAATATTGACTCGTTCGAGTGGGAGCAACTGGGTAGCACAGACCTCTTGAAGGCTGGCCACCAGTTGGGTGAGCCTGCCCTGCTCTTCGAGAAGATTGAGGACGAGGTGATCCAGAAGCAGCTCGATAAGCTCGAGGCTACCAAGAAGGCCAACGAGGCTGCCAACTATAAGGCTGCGCCCATCAAGGATACCGTCTCGTTCGAGGACTTTGAGAAACTCGATATCCGCGTCGGGCTGGTGAAGGACTGCCAGAAGGTGAAGAAATCGAAGAAACTGCTGCAGTTCACCATCGACGACGGCTCTGGCACAGACCGTACCATCTGCTCAGGTATCGCTGCCTTCTATGAGAACCCCGAGGAACTCATCGGCAAGCGCATCCTCTTCGTGGCCAACTTCGCCCCCCGTCAGATGATGGGCATCGAGAGCCAGGGCATGATCCTCTCTGCCGTCGACGCAGACGAGAGCCTCAGCGTGGTGACGACAACCAAAGATGTAAAACCTGGCAGTCAGGTGGGCTGAGAGGTCTGCTGACAGGCAGCCTACTCGATACTGAGAATCAGGCGACGGTAGGCTACCAGACGGAAAGGTCCGTCATCGTGTACCTCACAGATGACATGCAGAGTCTGCCCCTTGGCATCCGCTGGAATATGAATCGTGGCTATCGGCTGGTCTGGCTGGCTGATAGCCACTTTTGTTGTGCCTATCTCAGGCTGCAGCCACCAGAGGAACGCCAGACGGTCGCCATCAGGATCTGAAGAGTCTGAGGCATCGAGGGTGAGGGTGTCACCAGCCTTCACCTTCATATTAACAGGAGATAGAGTCTTTTGCTTATCCTTCACATCCGAGGCCAGACGAATCTGGGGATTATGGTTGCCCTGGCCTTCGGCAGCCCATTGCATACGGGCCGTAAAGTCGTTCAGTTCATCAGGGTAGAAACGCATCTTATAGCCGATGCTGATGCTACGAACAGGCTCCTGCCAACTGGTCCAGGCCGTGGTCAGCGAGTCGGCGCACAGCCCCCTCTCGTGGTAGCCCGCCCATCCTGCCTGACGGGGATCTTCCGGATCGTTGAGCCCATTGGGCATCAGATAGAGGAAACTGGGGGTATCGCCCTCGACACCCCACTTGTAGTCAGGATACTCCCTGCCCAGGGCTCCCTTGCCCTGGATGAGCGCCTGATGCTGCGGCCAGTAACGCTTGCCCAGTTCGCACTGCGCCTGCCACGTTCCTTCGTCCCAGACGAACAGAAGGTCACGGTTAAAGTCCTTCCGCAGCCATTGGTGGGAACTGTACGCACGATCCATACGTCTATTATACTGCATGTCCTGGTCAGTGATGGTATAGATGCGGAACTTATTTACGAAACGCTTCAGGGCCTCAGCCGATCTTGTCTGCTTCACGCGCCAGACAGCCTGCGCCAGGGTGTTCGCACCACCCCAGGCAGCAACATAGATGGGACGGTCGTCAGCCTCGTCGGCCAGTCGGATGAGCAATTCACTGCCAGGCGAGTCGTTGCCCTCGCAGATCACCTTGATGCCCCCTCGCTGACTGCCCATCACGGCACGACCTTTCAGATAGTCGGCACTAGGCCAATAGCCCAACTGCTGAGCGCCGTTCTCCTCTTCAAGCGGCAGGAACGACGGTTGGGCAGAGCGCTTCATCAGGTTTGGCACATCCTTCCTATAGGCCTCGATGACGCGCTGCAGATAAACCGCCCACTCCACGGGGTAAGGGTCGCAGTTCCACCCGACGGTAGTGATCAGCGCCTCTATCTCATACTGGTCGGCATAAGCCATCAGCCTCACCATCGACTCCATATCGTCGGGTTCGACATCAGCAGGGGCTATGTCGGTACACACTACGAGGCGAGGTTTCAGGCCCGCCTCTCCCTTTGCCTGTCCCATCGTGGCGACAAGCAACAACAAAAACGTCGATACGACGCTGACTACTCGGAATGCTTTTACCATATTCAAAACCGTATTTGCCGACAAAGGTACAAAGAAAATATGACATTTCTTTTGTTTATTGCATGAAATCATGTAACTTTGCCACCGAAATGAGTCTGATAGATATCATCCTCTTGGCTGTGGCACTGGCGATGGACTGCCTGACGGTATCGATCGTCAGCGGGCTTGCCAGCAAATCAACTGTAAACTGTCAACTGTCAACTGTAAACTTAAGAATGGCTTTCTTCTTCGGGCTGTTCCAGGCAATGATGCCGTTGATAGGTTGGCTGGGCATCAGCCACTTCCAGACCTATATGGAGGCCTATGACCACTGGATTGCCTTCGGGCTCCTGGCTTTCATTGGCGGCCGGATGGTGTGGGAGAGCCTGCATCCCGAGGAGGAACAGCATTTCAATCCCCGTCGACTGCGCACCCAGTTGCTGCTGGCCGTTGCCACCAGTATCGATGCACTGGCCATCGGCATCTCCTTTGCCTGCACTGGCTTTACATCTTTGGGGCAACTTACGCTGCCACTTATCATCATCGGAGCGGTGTCGTTCCTTTTCAGTCTGATTGGCTATCAGGTGGGGGCCCGCTTCGGAAAAAGCGCCTCCCAGCGTTTGAAACCTGAACTGCTGGGAGGCGTTATCCTGATACTGATCGGTGTGAAGATCCTTGCGTCACACTTGCTCGCTGAGACTATCTGACCAGCCTCACCTCGTAGATCTCACCAATCTGACGGTGGGGCTTGGCCACGAACTTCACCCGTACCTGCTTCTTGCCCTTCAGCGCCTCCTCGGGCACAGGGTAGGTCTCGTACTTGAACTCTGAGATACGATACTTACCCGTGTTGTTCACGGAGGTCACCAGCACGTCGTCGACGAAGATGTCAAACTCATGACTCTTCCACTCGCCCACACCCCAGTATTTCAGGCGCAGGCTGAGGTTGGTCTGTCCACCCGTCTGCATCAGATAACTGAAGTAGTGGCCGTTGCTGGCGTCACGATAGAACACGTCGTTGGAGTTGCCCACAAACGAGTCATCCGTCTCCATAAAATGGTCTGACTCTGGCTGTTGCTCACCTGGTTGCACCTTGTCCACCGTACGATCCTCCAATGCCTGACGCTCCTGCTCCTGTTTGGCCAGGTTGTCGAGGTAGCCTTGATAGTTGTCCTCAGAGAGGGCGAGCCAGTACATCATGTAACGGCTGTCGTGGAGTTCGAAGAAGGGCATCAGTTCATTGCGAATCTCGTTGACCATCTTGGTAGAGAGTGTGAAATGTAACGGCTTGCCTGCTACAGGCTGCAACTGGTTGGCGATGTCCTCTATATTATTATTAATAAGGATAGGTGCCTGGTCGGTAGGCAGTTTCTTACCTACGGCCAACTGTCCGAAACGGCTGTCGTCGGCTATCAGCATGGCGAGATCCTCTGTGCCAGTCTTCATGGCCAGCATGACGGGACCGTGCATCAGGGCGATGTACTGCGGCAGGTTGGGCATATACTTCACATAGTTATACATCGGGAAGTTGATCTCCACGACATCACCCTTCTTCCACTGGCGGTCAATGGTGACATACGACGAGGGACCTGTGACGATGGCGACGGGCTGACCGTTCACCTTCACAGCAAACTGTCCCGGCTTCACCCAACCCGGATAGCGGACCATTAACTTGAATTGAGAATTGAGAGTTGAGAGTTGAGAATTATGATTACTTACTTCCGTGACGGTGATGCGACTGGTCTCGCTGTAGGGGAAGGTGGTCTCCTGACGGAGCGTGATGCCCCTCTCCTTCCAGTTCAGTTCCGAGGCGACAAAGAGATTCACGAAAAGGGCATCAGCCTTCTTGGTATAGATGAACTGTCCATACTTGCCGTGGTTCTCCATGCCCGTTCCCACACAGCACCACATGGCTTCGTTGGGAGCCGAGTAGTTGCGATAATGACGCGGACGGGCAGAGGTGAAGTAGACATAGCCGCCGTGCTCTGGGTGCTGGGTAGAGAGGATATGGTTGAAGGTAGCCAGTTCGTAGTAGTCGGCGAAGCGTGCCTCCGGATTGCGGCGGTGCAACTCCTCAGAGAGTTTCAGCATGTTGTTCGTGTTACAACTCTCCGGACCGTCGATATCATTGACAAAATCCTTGCAGGCCTCCTTGCTGGGGAAGTGCTCACGACGGCTGTTGCCACCAAAGGCCAGCGAACGCTCACCTGTGACGATGTCCCAGAAGTAGATACCGGCATTGTGGTAGGCCTCATCGCCCGAGAGTTCGGCGATACGCTCGAACCCCACCACCTTCGGCACCTGCGTGTTGGCATGCATATTGTCGAGACAGTCCTGTCGCTGCGAGAGGGGATTCAGCAGGCGACGGTGCGAGAAGCGCTTGGCCACATCGAGGTACTTCTTGTCGCCCGTGATGGCATAGGCATCAGCCAGCACCTCGTTCATGCCACCGTGCTCCGTATCGAGCGCCCGTTCCATCTGCTGGTCCGTGAGTCCTGCCGTCAGGTTGATGGCCCAGTCGCACAGACCGAGGAAGAGCGACTTAGCCTGTTCGTTGCCGCAATAGACCCAGGCATCGCGCAGACCGGCATAGATCTTATGGACATTATAAAAAGGTACCCACGAACCGAAGTAGGCCTTGAAGTCGCCCTGTTTGAAGGTAGACCAGACACGGTCGCTATTGGGCACACCGCCGATGTAGCCCTTGCCCCACGAGGGATGGTTCTTGGCATTGGCATCGGCACAGGCCTGCAACTCATTGATCCAATACTCCAAGCGCCCCTGGCACTCTTTGCTGCCCGTAGCGGCATTCATGGCCAAGGCGGTCAGATAGTGGCCACCCACATGACCGTCCAATCCTGCCCAGTTAGGATACAACTCGCCCTTCGGGGTGAGGCCGGCCTCCTTCAGGAAAGGTGCCAGCAGGCGGTCGTTGTCGTACTGCAGCAATACCTTGATGTTCAGGTCGCGGGCATGTTTCAGCGGACCGTCGAGCAATGTAACGTCTCCAAGTGGGAACTCGTCGGCATAGAGCCGATCCTGTGCCTGACTGCTGCCTGCGCAGAGGGACAGCATCAGGAGAGAAAAAAGTCTGATTCTTTTATGCATGATTTTGAGATATTGATAATTCTGGCACAAAGATACAAACAATCGCCGACATATCAAAGCGATTTGAGAGATTTTTGAAAAAACGAGGAAGGAGTATCAGATACCTTAAGGCACTTTCCGGGTGCTTTCCCTCACTTCCAGCCGTGCACCGGCGGTAACATGGCAGACCTCGTCATGGCCGTTCATCTGATCTTGCAGCAACTTGAAGACTTTCGTGCCAAACTCTTTCGGGCTGTGTCTTACAAACGTTATCCGGGGAGTTGCCATCTCCGACACCCAGTCGCTCATGAAGCCGATAATCGACAAATCCTCTGGCACACGCAATCCCTTGCTGACAACAGCCTGAATGGACGAGACGGCTAACAATCCGTGAACAGCAACGATGGCGTCAGGCGGTTCAGGCAGGCTCAGCAGTTCCAGTGTGTCAGACAGGCCTGAGTTGAAATTGAGAGAACTGCACTTCACCAATTCTTTCCTGACAGGGATGCCCCGTTCGTGCAAGGCCTCGATATAGCCATGCTTGCGGTCTGTGGTCTGTTTGAGCAGGTTAGGTCCCCCTAAGAAAGCAATGCGCCGGGCCCCGCCGTCAATCAGATGAAGCGTAGCCTGTCGGGCGAGTTGCTCATCATTGATGGCAACAGATGAGATATCGATGTCTGCCGTCCGGTCGAACAGGACCAAAGGTATGTGATTCCGCTTCAGCCGTTCCAGGTGGGTAAAATCCGTCGTTTCCTGAGACAGGCTGAGGATGACGCCTTCAACGTGCATGCTTTCGAGAAGTTCCACACACTCCACCTCACCAGCATAACTGTCGTCAGAGTCCATGATGATACACAGCAGTCCCGCCTTTCTGGCTTCTGCCTCCACCCGCTTCACAAAGTGAGCATAGGGGCTGAACGACACGTCGGGCACCACAATGCCGATAGTGCGGGTGGTGTCGAAGCGAAGACTGATGGCAAAAGGGTTCGGGCGATAACACTGTTCCTGGGCCAACCGCTCTATCTTCTCCCTCAAAGCAGCACTCACGCCGCTTTGGCCTCTCAGTGCCCGTGATACCGTGGAAACATTGATTCCGAGGATCTTGGCTATGTCGCGCTGTGATATACGTTTCTTCAAGTTTTGAACGTTTTGGGATAACAATTGCAAAATTAGTGGATTCTGTCTCAATAAAACGCATCATATATATGATTTGTTACGCAACGCGTTGCGCTTGGCACAATAATAAAAACCGTCTGACTTCATCAAGCAGACGGTTCTTTCACATTTATATTGAATTTTTGTGTGGTTGTCCCGGCGAGAGATAAGACAGGAACGATATCTACTCCCATTCCAACAATGCAAAGGAACGGCAAAATATCTGAATACGCAACACTTTTGCGCAAAAAACAGCCGCAACGCTTTGCGTTACCCTAAAAATAACTCGCCATTGTGCTATCCTCGGGAGTATTTACGCTTGAAAATACGAAGAAACTTCATGATTTCTTTGGTATTCTGCCCGCTTAATCGTACCTTTGCAGCAGAAAGCATTGATTATAACAGACATGAATCGTCAAGAGATAACCTTTGATACGTTTGTTCGCGGCCTGTTGGCAGTGATCATTGTCGTCGGCATCGTCATGCTGCTCAATAGGCTGAGTGGGGTGCTGACACCCTTCTTCCTGGCATGGCTCATCTCCTACCTGTTGTTCCCGATGGTCAAGTTCTTCCAGTTCCGTTGCCGGATGAAGTACCGCATCCTCGGCATCCTGTGCTCTTTCATCGTCGTGGGTGGCGTGCTGACGGGGCTTTCCTTCCTTGTCATACCACCGATGATTGAAGAGAGTGTCCATGTCAAGAACCTGCTGGTAGACTATCTCTCCCAGTCTGAGACGCTCAGCAACATCCCCAACATCCTTCAGAAGTTTCTGCGTGAGCACCTGACCATCGACGAGATTAAAGGCATCGTGACCCAGACAGGCTTCCTCGAAGGTATTAAGTCGGCTGTGCCTAAGGTGTGGGAATTCATCATGCAGTCTATCAGCGTCGTGTCGGGTGTTTTCTCCCTGACGATGGTGTTCCTCTACACTCTCTTCATCCTGCTCGACTACGAGAAGATCTGCAACGACTGGCCTAACCTGCTGCCCGTCAAGTATCGCAAGTTTGCCATCCAGTTGATGAGCGACATCGAGGTTGGCATGAACAAGTATTTCCGTGGTCAGGGCATCGTGGCGCTTTGTGTCGGCATCCTCTTCAGCATAGGTTTTGTCATCATCGACTTCCCGATGGCCATCGGCCTCGGCCTGTTCATAGGCCTGCTGAACATGGTACCCTACCTCCAACTTGTCGGTTTCATCCCAACCATCCTTCTGGCCATTGTCAAAGCGGCCGAGACCGGCGAGAACTTCTGGGCCATCATGCTCATGGCACTCATTGTGTTTGCCGTGGTGCAAACCATCCAGGATACGTTCCTCACACCGAAGATCATGGGCAAGGTGACGGGCCTGAACTCGGCCATCATCCTCCTATCGCTGTCGATATGGGGTTCATTATTAGGTGTACTGGGCATGATCATCGCCCTGCCGATGACGACACTGTTGCTGACATATTATCAGCGATATATCATCAATAAGAATTCAAATACTCATTAAGGGCTTCGACGAGACGGTCGTCTTCCTCCGGTGTGCGGGCTGTCACCCTGAAACAATGATTGTCGAGACTACGGAAGTTGGAGGCATCCCGAATCAGGATGCCGTAATGGTCGATGAGCCATTTCTTCAGGTCGTGGGTGTCGCCATGATCGATGTTCACCAGCATGAAGTGCGTCGCCGTGTCCATCACCAGCAGTCCGTCGATGGCCGACAGTTGTTGGCGCAGGCGCTGGGCTTCTGCCAGATAGTCGGGCAGGTCGGGTACCATCTTCGGATCATGCTCCAACAGGTATTTGCCCGCCTCGATGGCGACGGCATTGACGGTCCAGGGCTGACGGATCTGCCGCAGGCGGTCGATGATGATGGGTGAACTGAAGATAAACCCTAATCGCAGGCCGGGGATACAGTATTTCTTCGAGAGCGAGTGGACAAGCATGACATTATAGCAGTCGGTCAGATCGTGAGGCTTGAGCATCGGACTGAGCGTATAGTCCTCATACGACTGGTCGACGACATAGAGGTAGCGCGGGTTCTGGCGGATGACGTGATTGATGAGTTGCTTGTTCACCACATTGCCCGTCGGATTATTAGGATTACAGAGCCAGTAGAGGCGGTCTTCTGGCAGAATCTCGAGTTCATCGTCAGTATTATACGACAGCAGGTGATTATAGATCTTACAGGCATCCTCGTATTCCGTAAAGGTCGGCTGCGGGATGATGGATGCCCATCCGCTATAGAGTTGTGCGATGAGGTAGATGGCCTCCGTAGCACCATTAGTGACCATAATGGTCTCCTCTGGTACGCCGAACTTCTCAGCCAGCATCCTCTCCAGTCCGACGGCCTCCGGCTCAGGATAATGGCCCACGATGCCGAAGCGGCTTGCCAAGTGTGCCTGCAACCCCGACAGGTCAGCGCCGAAATAAATGTTGGAACTGAAGTCCATCTTGATTTGTGCGCCATAACGATAGGCGTCGTCACCGTGTCCGAATATCATAGATTTTAAAATTTGAAGTTTAAACTTTGATATTTATGATTACTTCTTTACCCTGATGGTGAGCGTCTCCTTGTCGAAGGCGATGTTCTCCCGTTCGATGAACCGCCCGAGGTCGCCACTTGCCGCCAATGCCTCAGGTGAGCCGATTGTCACAGGACTCATGTCTCCTTCCCCTACTTTCCTCATCAGCCAGATGGTGTCTGCCAACTGGAGGGCCAGTTCCACGTCGTGGGTAGAGAGGAAGATGGTCTTCTGCGCCTGACGGCTGATGCTACGCAGCAATAGCAGTACCTCCACCTTGCTTGGATAGTCGAGGAAGGCCGTCGGCTCGTCGAGAAAGATGACGGGCGTCTGCTGGGCCAGCGCCTTGGCAATCATCACCTTCTGCCGCTCGCCGTCGCTGAGGGTGTGAATAGGCCGGCGGGTAAGGCTCTTGACACCCACCATCTCGATGGCCTCATCCACGATGCGGAGGTCTTCCTCGGAGTAGGTTCCCCAAAAGCCTGTATAGGGCGATCGCCCCAGCGATACCAATTCCCTGACGGACATGTTCCTCACGTCGGGCTTCTCCGTCAGCACCACCCCAATCAGTTTGCTCAGGTCCTTGTCCGACAGAGAGGCTATTTCTTTTGTGTAAAACAAAATCTCCCCTCTGATAGCAGGCTGGAAGGCAGAGAGTGTGCGCAACAAGGTCGACTTACCCACACCGTTGGCACCCAGCAGACACGTCAACTCACCGCTGCGTATGCTGCCGCTGATACCCTCGGCCACCGTCTTAACGCTATGCTTTGTCTGGTAACCGATGCTCAGGTCCTTCAGTTGAATCGTTTCGTTATTCATCGCTGCAAAGATACAACTTTTTAGGAAAGAAATGAGAATAATGACCAAAAATTTATACTAAAGATGATAAGAAACAATGTTTTATTCTAATTTCTGGCATAATTATTCTAATTATTCCAATTTCTTTCCTAACTTTCTGCCTTCCATACCCCTATAGGAGGCATCCCTTACTTATCCCCCACTCAACAAGTAGTGGGCATTCGTAAAAAAAAGCCGAAAGTGTGGAACTTTCGGCTAAATATTTTAAAACCACTTCTCGCTTGATTACTTCCAAGGATTTTCGTAACTGACAGGACCGTTCTCGAGTTTCTGGCACACGATCTCAATCTCCTCGAAGTGCTGCTGGCCGTCCTCCCACTTCTCGACGTAGTTGATGCAGTAGCAGTT